>CAZWGY010000623.1:0-2319 GCA_964633575.1 uncultured Desulfobacteraceae bacterium | reverse complement strand
GAGGTTTCGTTTGATGCCGGCTTCCCTTTGGGGCATATCTCCGTTATGCTTGACAATGTTGGGAGCGTCCTGGGAGCTCCGCGCACCGGTGCGGCATGGCCCCCAAGAGCTTGGACATATCAGACCGGGTAATGCCCCGGGCCGGATGGAAAGGAGACGGACATGACGGTTGAGGCGGTGCCGACGAGTTGGGATGACGGTGCGGACCTGGTGATTATCGGGAGCGGGTTTGCCGGGCTGGCGGCGGCAATCGAGGCTGTGGGGGCCGGACGGCAAGCCCTGGTGCTGGAGAAGGAACGGGGTTGCGGGGGAAATTCGGTGATCAGCGAGGGCGGGATCGCGGCGGCCGGGACCCGGATGCAGATCGCCGCCGGGATTGCCGATTCCCCCGAGGCGATGTACGCCGACATGGTCCGGGCCGGGTTAGGGCTCAACCACCCGCATCTGACCCGGACGGTGGCCGAGGGGGCGGCGGATGCGGTCCACTGGACGGCGGACACGGCCGGGGTGGTGTACCTCGACCGGATCGACCGGATGGGCGGCCATTCGGCCCGGCGGTGCTACGTCCCGGTGGGCAAGTCCGGGGCGGACATCCTCCGGCCGATGCTAAACACGGCCCGGCGGGTGGGCGTGACGATTCGGACCCGGTGCATGGTGACCGGGCTGGTGATGGACGGCGACCGGCGGGTCCGGGGAGTGGTCGTCCAGGACGGCCGGGACGGGGCGGTCCGACGGATTCGGGCGGACCGGGGCGTGGTCCTGGCGGCCGGCGGGTTCGGGGCGGATGTGGACTTCCGGTCGGCTCAGGACCCTCGACTGAGCGGCGACGTGGGGACCACCAACCGGGGATCGGCGGTGGCCGGGGCGCTCCGGCTGGCTCTCTCGGCCGGGGCGATGCCGGTTCACCTCTCCTGGATTCAACTCGGGCCGTGGACATCGCCGGACGAAAAGCGATACGGGGTGGGCGCAGACTTTGCCTGCTACACGGTCTTTCCCTATGGGATCGTGGTGGACCCGGCCACGGGAAACCGGATCGTCAATGAGATGGGGGACCGGAAGCAGCGGGCCGACGCCATCCTCGCCGTGGGCCGGCCGCCGGTGGGGATCGCTGATCAACGGGGCCTGGAAGCCGCTAACTGGGAGATCGACCGGGCCTTGAAGCGGGGCGTGGTCAAGCGGTTTGACGACCTCGAGTCACTGACTTCGGCCTACGGCGTGGACCGGTCGGGGCTGATGGCAACCGTTGAGCGGTTCAACGCGGCGGTGGCGGCGGGAGATGATTCCGATTTCGGCAAGCCGTTCCCGCCCGAGGCCGGCCCGCTGGCGTCGCCGCCGTTTTACGCCATGCGCCTCTGGCCCAAGGTCCACTATACCATGGGCGGGGTGGGGATCGACGTCCGGGCCCGGGTCCTGGACCTCTGGGGCCGGCCGATACCCGGCCTGTTTGCCGCCGGCGAAATCACCGGCGGGGTCCATGGCGCCTGTCGCCTGGGGTCCTGCGCCATCACCGACTGCATCGTCTTCGGCCGGATCGCCGGCCGGGCGGGGGAGTGAGATGAGGACTAAATTATTGATTCTGGTGGTCACCTCGGCGGTGATCTTGTGGGGATGCTATCCCAGGGCCGTCGGGCCGGCCGGCCCGGATGGGGAGCAATCGACCTGGGCCGAGATGACCCTTGCCCAGAAAAAAGCTCACATGGGCGACGAGATTTTGCCTCGCGCCGCCGCGCTTTTCGGGGAATGGCGTCCCAATCGGTACGCCGACGTGGACTGCGGTCTGTGTCATGGCCAGGGGGTGGAAAGAGACGATTTCGGGATGCCCACCGACCATCTGCCCCGACTCAGCGGCGATTTGCTCCTGGGGACCGAGTTTTCCAAGTATCCGGAGACCACCCGGCTGAAGCTCGACCGCCTGGTTCCGATGATGTCTGAGGCCCTTGGCGTGAAATCCTTCAGCATCATTACCCGCCGGGGGTTCGGCTGTTATTCCTGTCACCTGGGACCGGACGGCCCGATGTTCGGGAATTGATGGGGAGTGCCGGGCGTCGCACCGGCGTGGCGAAACCACCATTTGGGTTGTAGGGGCGGACCCGAGGATAAAAGACATCCGAGGTTTCCAGCAAAGAGACCTCCGAGGTTTCCAACAAAGAGACCTCCGAGGTTTCCAAAACCTCGGAGGTCTTCCAACAAAAAAACCTCGGAGGTCTTCCAACAAAAAAACCTCGGAGGCCTCACCATGTGCGGGCAACCCCCCGTGGTTGCCAATAACGGGCGGACACGCAGGTCCGCCCCTACGATGGCGGTTTTTTCAGGATGTAG
>CAZWGY010000622.1:0-2325 GCA_964633575.1 uncultured Desulfobacteraceae bacterium | reverse complement strand
GTCTGGATGGCGGACGGCCTCGATGACCCCTCGGACGTGGCCGTGGACAGCCTGGGAAACGTCTATCTGGTGGATTGGGAGAACCACCGGGTCCTCAAGGCCACGGCCGACGGCGAGATCCTCGACGAATGGACATCCTGGGGGCCACCGGGTGACGAGACGGCCTTTTACCGGCCCTTCGGGATCGCGGTGGACGGCGCGGACGGCGTCTATGTCAGCGACACCTTCATCAACTGCCGGATTCACAAATTCAGCGCCGACGGGACCTGGATTCGGTCGATTCCGGCGGACGGCCGGTGCGGGGATGAGCCCGGCCGGTTTGATGGCTTTTCCGGGATCGCGGTGGATGGGGCGGACAACCTCTATGTGGCCGATTCGGACAACCACCGGGTTCAGATCTTCTCATCCGACGGCCAGCCCATCGGCCAATTCGGCGAAAGGGGGTCCGATGCCGGGCAATTCAACGGTCCGGAGTTTATCACCGTTGGGCCGGACGGGACGGTTTACGTCGCCGACACCGGAAACAACCGGGTCCAGGCGTTCAAGCGGGCGGCCGACGGTGGATCAACCTGGAAGGCGATCATCGTGGCCGGCGGCGGGCCGTATCCGGGAAACCACCTCTGGGACGCCACCCGGATGAGCGCCTATTTCGCCTACCGGGTCCTCAACTACGGGGGGTTGACCAAGGAGACGATCACGCTCTTGAGCCCGGAGACGGAGATCGACCTGGACAACAACGGCGAATCGGATGACGTTGACGGCGAGGCCAGCCTCGACAACCTGGAATCCGCCATCACCGGCTGGGCGGGCGATGCCGACCACCTGATCATCTACATGGCCGACCACGGCGCCGACGGAACCTTCCGGATGAACAACCGGGAGACGCTGACGGCGGAAACCCTCCGGGAATGGCTCGATCAATACCAGCCGGGGACCGACCGGACCGCCGTCGTGGTTTACGACGCCTGCGACGCCGAAAGCTTTATCGGCCCCCTGACCGACGGCAGCGCGGCCAATCGGGTCGTGATCGCCAGCACCGGGACGGGCGAGGACGCCTTTTTCATCACCCAGGGGGCGATCTCCTTTTCGGGCTTTTTCTGGACCCGGATTTTCAACGGCGACAGCCTCCAGGCGGCCTTTGACGGGGCCGCGGATGCCATTGGCGGCGTCATCGATTTCCAGCATCCGGTCATGGCGGCCGTCGGGGGCGTCTCCCCGGACGACCTGATCATCGGCGCCGGGGGCGGGATGGGGGGCGATGCGCCCCGGATCACCGCCGTCTCTCCGGACATTTCCATCGAGGGGACCGGCCGGGCGACCCTTTCCGCGGATGTGACCGACGCCGACGGCGTCGCCCGGGTCTGGGCGGTGATCCGCCCGCCCGACTTCCGGAGCCGGGCATCGGATGATCCGGTCATCGACCTCCCAACGATCGATCTCCCGCCGACCGACACCCCGGACCGGTACGAGGCCACCTTTGACGGCTTTACCGCCGGCGGGACCTACGCGGTCTGGGTCTATGCCACCGACCGATACGGCAATACCGCCTCGCCCGCCGTCATCCGGGTCTCGGTGAACGATCCCCCGGTCCGCCGGGCTCTCCTGCTCCTGGGAACCATCCCCGACCCCGACCGCCGGGCCGCCGTGGGCGATATCGGCCGGCTGGCCTACACCGCCCTCCGGTTTCAGGGGTACGGCGAATCGGCCATCCGGGTCCTGGCCGACGACGAGACCGCCGCTCCGATCCTGAATTCCGGGGAATCCCCCTCAATCGATCCGCCATCGCCCGACGCGGTCAGCTCCGCACTCTCGTCGATGGACGACGGGACCACCCGGGACCTGGTGGTCTTTCTCGCCGGCGCATCCGATGGGGCCGGCCTGGTCCTCGGCGCCGATAGCATCCTGCCCATGGCCGATCTGGACCGGTGGCTGGACGCCCTCCAGGCCCGGATGGACGGTCCGGTGACCGTAATCTGCGAAGCCGACGGGGCCGGCGCCTTTCTGCCGCTGGTAAGGCCCCCAGATGGGGCCACCCGGGTCGTCATTGCCGGGGCCGCCGCTGATGAGCCGTCATCGATCCGGGCCGGGAGCGAGGTCTCCTTTTCCGGCTTTTTCTGGGCCGGAATCTTAAACGGCCGGACCGTCGGCGCGGCGTTTTCCGACGCCCGCCGGTCGCTCCGTTTCCTGGCCGACGCCGGCCAGTCCGGACCGCTCCTCGACGACACCGGCAACGGGATCGGCAACGAATGGGCCGACGGCCGGGTGGCATCGGGGTTGACCATCGGCGAGGGCATCGGAGTGGCGGCAAACGGGCCGGTGGTGGAG
>CAZWGY010000621.1:0-2337 GCA_964633575.1 uncultured Desulfobacteraceae bacterium | reverse complement strand
GGTCGGGGCGAGAGGATTTGAACCTCCGACTTCCTGCTCCCAAAGCAGGCGCGCTACCAGGCTGCGCCACGCCCCGACGACCGGCTGAAAAGGTAACATCTTTTGTCGCCACCCGCAAGAAATATGTGGGCATTTGGGGCGACTTTGCCCCCAAACCGGGGATGAATCGACGTTTTATCGTCATAATATGGACATTTTACGCAAATATGCTTGACACTCATGGCCGGTCATATTATTTTTTAAAACGATTTGTCGCGGACTCACACTTCTTCATAGGAAGGATTCCAACACCGGATGGCCGAACGCATCCCTTTATCTGTACACATTCACCCGCGAGAGTGGCGGAACTGGTAGACGCACTGGACTTAGGATCCAGCTCCGGCAACGGAATGGGAGTTCAAGTCTCCCCTCTCGCACCATTTTTTTCACCCATTGTCAGAACCGATCAATCCTTGTAATAATGCCGTCATACCCGAAGCGGACCGCCGGCTTCGGGTATGGTCAGCTTGGCTTAACCGTTAGAAAGGTCGATTATGCACGTCAGCGTCGAAGAGGTCAACAGCGTCAAGAAAGTCCTTCACATCGAAATTCCCGAAACATCGGTGAAGGAGCGAATGGATGATGTCTATCGGAACCTGAAGAAGACCACCAAGCTCAAGGGGTTCCGGCCGGGAAAGGTTCCCCGGTCCGTCCTCGAGCGGATGTATCACAAGGACGTTAAGCAGGAGGTCTTTGGGAAATTGATCGAGGAGACCTTCACCGATGCCGTTCGGAATCAGGCCATCAACATGATCGGGAGCCCCCAGATCACCGGCCCCGAGCTGGACAACGACAACGGGGTTTACCGGTATTCGGCCACCGTCGAGACCATCCCGGAGATCCCCGACATCGATTACAAGGGCCTGATCCTCCATAAAACGGTCTATCCGGTAACTGACGCGGAAATCGACAATCAGTTGTCAGCCTTGCGGAAGCGACTTGCCGACGCTCGGCCCCTTGACACGGATCGCCCCGTGGAAAGTGGAGATCTGGTGCTGATTGACCTTGAAGCATTTCAAAACGGCCAGCCTTTCGAGCCTATCGGCCGGATGGAAAACCAATCCCAGAAGGTGGGCGACGGGTCCGTTGACCCGGCCTTTGACGCCGGAATCATGGGGATGCGGCCGGGGGAGAGCCGGGAAATCCCGATCCGATTTCCGGATGACCACCCCAATGCCGAGCTGAAGGGGCGGGAAATCACCTTTCAGGTGACGCTCAAGGAGCTCCGGGAGGAGGTTTTGCCCTCCATCGACGACGACTTCGCCAAACGGGTGGGCCCTTTCGAGAACCTGGCGGCGCTCCGGCAGACCATCCGGGCCGAGCTTCGGCAGGGGTATGACAAGCGTTCGGAACAGGAGCTCCACGAGCAGATCTTCACCACGCTTTTAGACAAGGTTCCCTTCGAGGTGCCCGAGGCGCTCGTCAATGCCGAAATCGACAGCATTGTCGAAGAAACCCGGCAGAAGTTTGAATACTACAACACCACTCTCGAGGAGCAGGGACTCAGCCGGGAGCGGATCGCCAAGGACTATGGGTCGGTGGCCGAGGCCCAGGCCCGCCGGTTTCTTTTGCTCACCCGGATCATCGAGCAGGAGGGGCTGACGGTAACCCCCGAGGAAGAGAGCCGGGCCATGGCGGAGGTAGCCGCGAACACATCCAAGACGGTGGAAGATATCCAGGCTC
This sequence comes from uncultured Desulfobacteraceae bacterium, assembly GCA_964633575.1. GTDB lineage: Bacteria > Desulfobacterota > Desulfobacteria > Desulfobacterales > JAABSP01 > CAYNGG01. The sequence continues at coordinate 615 of CAZWGY010000621.1, read as the reverse complement.
ACTATGCTAAAAACGAGGATCAAAAGAATCACCTGCACCATACGATCCTTGCAAAACGGGTCCTGGGTATTATCTTGAACCATAGCCAGATAGAAGAAACCACCGCGACGCCGGAGCCGGCGGAACCGCCGGCGGCGAATGCCGAGTGACCTCCGGCGACGGCTTTCCGCGGATGCCATAGACATCAACCGACAGGCTATATAAAGGAGTGTTATTGTGTCATTGATACCCATGGTCATTGAGCAGACCAGCCGGGGCGAGCGTGCCTACGACATCTATTCGCGGCTCCTGAAGGACCGGATCATCTTTCTGGGAACCGCCGTTAACGACGAGATCGCCAATCTGATCATCGCCCAATTGCTCTTTCTCGAATCGGACGATCCGGAAAAGGACATCAACTTCTACCTCAACTCCCCCGGCGGGATTGTGACGGCTGGTTTGGCCATCTACGACACCATGCAGTACATCAAGCCGGATATCGCCACTGTCTGTATTGGCCAGGCGGCCAGCATGTCCGCCCTGCTCCTTTGCGCCGGGGCCGCGAAAAAGCGGTATGCGCTGCCCAACGCCCGGATCATGATCCACCAGCCCATGGGCGGGTCCCAGGGCCAGGCG
>CAZWGY010000620.1:0-2342 GCA_964633575.1 uncultured Desulfobacteraceae bacterium | reverse complement strand
CCGATCGGCGTGTTCTCCACCAGGTTCCAGACCCCGCATGGGCAGGCCCCGGCGCAGAATCCGCAGCCGATGCACCGGTCGGGATCGACCACGTACTCGTAGCCGCTCAGGCCTTCAGCCTTCCGGCGGATGGCGGTCTGGGGGCAGACCTCGACGCAGAGGCCGCAGTCCCGGCAGGCGCCGCAGGAGGAGCACTGGGTTCCGCAATGGCCCAGGTCGTCGAAGGCGTTGATCCGGGGGTCGAAGTATTCGAGGGAGACCCGCCGCTTGTCGATCATCTCGCAGGCCGTTTCGGTGGAGCAGGTCCCGGTCTCGATGAGGTCTGAGATGGCCTGAGCCGCCTTGCGGCCGGCGCCGATGGCGTCGGTGAGGAGCCCCTGCTTCACGGCGTCGCCGATGGCAAAGATCTTGTCGTCGGTGGTCCGGAAGGTCTCATCCACCCGGATGAACCCCCGGTCCGTCTCCACCGTCTCCGGGAGGAAGTCGAGGTCCGGGGCGTCGCCGATGGAGACGACCACGGTGTCGGCCGGGAGGAGCTCGCCGGACTTGAGCAGCACCCCCGCTTCGGTGATCTCCTGGGTGAAGACGGGCCATTTGAAGGCCGCGCCCACGGCTTCGGCGTGCTCCCGCTCCTTGCCGAAGGAGGCCGGTTCCTGGATGTCGATGAGGGTAATCTCTTCGGCCCCCAGGCGGTGGGCTTCGGCGGCGACGTCGCAGCCGACGTTCCCGGCGCCGATGATCACCACCCGGCGGCCGGGCGTAGCGTCGTTTGCCTTGGCCCGGGCCAGGAAATCCAGGGCCGTGACGGCCCGCTCCTTGCCGGGGATCGGTAGCATCCGGGGTTTCTGGGCTCCCACGGCCACCACCACGAAGTCGAAGTCGGCCTTGATCTCTTCGACGTCTTGCCGCGCCAAGCCCCGCTGGAGGTGGACATGAGGGAGGAGCTTCGCCACCCGCTCCAGCTCCTTTTCGAGGACGTCGGCGGGAATCCGGCCGGCGGGGATCACCGAGGCGATCTTTCCCCCGAGCTTGTCGGACCGGTCATAGACCACCGTCTCGTGGCCCATCCGGCGGAGCTGCCAGGCGGTGGAGATCCCGGCGGGGCCGCCGCCGATGACGGCCACCCGGTGGCCGGTGGCCGGCGGAAGCTCCGGAACCGCCGCCTCGACCGAGGCCCGGCCGAGCTGGGCGACGTCCACGGCGGCCATCCCGGCCGACTGGCGGGTGCAGGCCGACATGCAGAGGTTGGGGCAGAGGTAGCCGCAGACGGTGGCCGGAAACGGGGTGTAGGCGAGGGCCAGGTCCACGGCCTCGTCCACCCGGCCCTCGCGGATGAGCCGCCACCGCTCCTGGACCGGGATGCCGGTGGGGCAGGTGGCCTCACAGGGGGCGAGGTATTTTTTGTTCTCCCAGACCGGCACGAACCGGCGCATCTCCCCGGTGGTGATGACGCCGATGGGGGAACGGTCCAGGTCGGTGAGGTCCCCGATAAGCCCGCCCTGCCCCAGCTCCGCCTCCCAGACCGCTTCCCGAAATGCCTTCATGGACTGCTGCTTCCGGCCCAGGCGCTCCAGGGGGGTCTTGGCGGTGAGCAACTGCCACTGCCGGCGGTCGGCCAGAGCGTCGAAGAGGTCGGGCTGGTCGATCCGGCTCAAAAAGCCCCGGAGGTTCCCGGTCAGCCACGCCCAATCGGCGTCGGTGATGGGGGCGAGCTTGGCGTCCACCTGGCTGAAGCCCTTTTGAGGCCCCCGGAAAAAGACCTTGCCCCCGACCATCCCGACCAGGGGCCGGTAGCCGAGGACGTTGTCCGGAGTCTGGGGGTGGTGACCGCAAATGACGCTGATCCCTCCGGCCATGAACTCCCCGAAGTAGTCCCCCACCGAGCCCAACACCCAGAGCTCCGGGGGATCAAACCGGGGGTTGTGCTTGGTCATGGTCATGCCCCGGGCCCCGATGTTCCCGGCCACCCGGATCCGGCCCTGAGCCATGGCGTTGGCGGCCCCGTTGCCGGCGTTGCCCCGGATCAGGATATCAGCTCCGGCGTTGAGCCAGCCCACGTCGTCGGAAGCGGGCCCGTTGACATCGATGACGGTGTTGGGAAACCCCATGGAGCCGGTCCGCTGGCCGGGGGGACCCTCCACCCGGATGGTCACGGGCTCGTCGCCCGCTTTCCAGAGCCGGCCGCCGATCCCGTGCTGGCCGAAGGCCTCGATTTTCAGGCGGCGATGCCCGTCTTCCACCGCCGCCTGGATCGTCTCCTCCAGAATCCGGGATTCGACCCGTTGTCCGTTCTTATTGCCCGATATGGTGAAAACCGCTGTGTTGTCCATTCCGATGCTCCA
>CAZWGY010000619.1:0-2348 GCA_964633575.1 uncultured Desulfobacteraceae bacterium | reverse complement strand
TCGAACCCGGGGGACCCCAATTACTACTCGTTCTTTCAGGTCGCCGGGGCCGGCGGGAACGGCTCGTTTGGCTATTGGCCCTATTTTCTCTCGGTGGTCGGCCATCCCGTCGAGCCAATCACCGAAACCCGGATCTCGGGCCACCGGTACGACGCCCGGAGCGTCCGGGATGCCCTGAACTGGATGCTGGAAAGGTGAGGTGAGCTCAATGATCTTCAAGCCGCGTTTGTTGGTTCTGGTGATCCTGTCGGCCCTGATGACGGCGCCGATATCAACCGCTGCCGCCGGGATGATATCGCCCAAGATCGGGCCGGCCCTCCAACGGGAGATCCTCGACGACTCGCGGGGGGCGAGCCCCCGTCGGGACGGCGAACGGATCGACGTGATCCTGGTCCTCACCGGGGACCCCCTGGCGGCGCTGTCCGCCGACCGACTCGAAGCGGTCCGGAGCCGGGTGTCGGCGGCCGGTGGGACCGTCGGGGATCACGCCTACAACAAGGTCCAGGCCCGGCTGCCGCTCGGGGCCATCGAGGCGCTGGCCGACTGGGAGCTCGTTCGCCTGATCCGAAAGCCGATCCGGCCGGGCCTCCGGTCGATTCCATCGGAGGGGGTGGCGGTGATGAACGCCCCGCCGTGGCACGGCCAGGGGTTCACCGGAGCCGGGGTCAAGGTGGGAGTGGTCGACGTCGGGTTTGCCGGGTACACCGAGCTGTTGGGGCGGGACCTGCCCGACACGGTGGTCACCCAGATCACCTCATCCTGGCGGGAGTTTCAGGCGGAGCGCCATGGGACCGCCTGCGCCGAGGTCCTCCACGACACCGCCCCCGGAGCCGCGCTCCACCTGGTCAACGTCGGGGACATGGACGTCGATTTTCACAACGCCGTCGAGTGGCTGATCGACCAGGAAGTGGAAGTGGTGAGCTGTTCCGTCGGGATCGATTTCAACATCATCTCCGCGCTGATCTACGAGGTGGTCAACGGGTTTTTCTTTGACGCCTATTTCGCCTCGTTGCATTACCAGTACATCGGCGAGCTCCGGGAACAGTGGGCGGCGACCGTCACCGACGCGGTGAGCCGGGGGGTTACCTGGGTCCAGGCCGGGGGCAATGACGGGAAAAAACGCTGGAAGTCGGAATTCGTGGACCCGGACGGCGACGGGTATCTCAACTTCGGCGACGGGGAGAACGCCAATGAGATCATCCTGCCCGACCTCTACTTCTTCGGCATTCCGGTTTACGTGGTCCTGGCCTGGGCCGAGGAAGAAACCACCGACGACTTCGACCTCTACATCACCGATGGATGGGGCCGGGATGTCGCCCGGTCCACGATTATCCAGGCGGAGATGCCGGAGTTTCCCATGGAGGTCTGCCGGTTCTTTCCGGTGCCGGGGGAGCGGTACTTCGCCCGGGTTCACAACTACGATGCCGCGCCCCAGGTGATCTCATTGAACATCGGCGTGGACGGGTTCGCCCATTACGAGCATTTCATGCCGGTGGGGACGGTGAAGATGGCGCCGCCGGCGGACCTTCCCGAGGTGATCACCGCCGGCGCCGTGGATGTCGGATCGCCGTATGAGATCGAGCCGTACAGCTCCCAGGGACCCAACCTCGAAGGGGTGATCAAGCCCGACGTGGTGGCGCCCGACCGGGTATCGACCCAGACTTACGGGGATGGGGGCTTTCCGGGGACCTCGGCGGCCGCGCCGCATGTGGCGGGGATCTGCGCGATGATCCGCCAGTATGACCCGACGCTTTCCCCCGGCGAGGTCAAGTCTCTTCTGGAGGCCCTGGCCCTCGACCTCGGAACCCCGGGCAAGGACAATGTTTACGGCGCCGGGCTGGTCCGGCTCCCCCGGATCGAGCCGATTTGCACCGAAATCGGCCCGGATCTCGACCTCGATCTCCGGGTCAACTACCTCGGCGATGGTTACGCCTTCACGCTCCGGCATTTCCCGATGCCGGCGGACCCGGCCGGGATCTACTGGCGGATGGATCTCGGCACCTTCCGCCCGGCACCCGGCGACCTTGCCGATGCGATCCTCGTGGGGGCCGACCTGGGCATTTCGGTCTGCGCGGACTACCTCGGGAACCGGTACTTCGCCCCGCTCACCCCTTACGACCACCCCGACGACCCGGATGGGCTCTATTGGCGAGTGGCCGGGGACGCGGTGCGGGTGGAATAGGGAAACGAGGGCTTTTCATTTCGCATGGGAGCCCTGGGCAAGGCCCGGCTGGGGCAGCGAAAGCCGGGGGACGATGGGTTGTATACGATTGTGGAGGCGATCGTCCGGCCGAGCGATGTGGGTTAGCTGTTTCGGCCATGATCATCGTTTATCGTGAAAATACGCG
>CAZWGY010000618.1:0-2350 GCA_964633575.1 uncultured Desulfobacteraceae bacterium | reverse complement strand
CCTGGAGATATTTCAGGGCCGGCACCGGGAAATAGCCCTTGGGCCGGTCGATCACCGCCGAGGGCAAAACCTCCCGGGCCACCGCCTTGAGGATGCCCTTGCCGCCGTCTTCGACCTTCAGCCCGGCGGGCATCCGGGCCGCGTAGGCGACCAATTCATGGTCGAGAAACGGGACCCGGGCCTCCAGACCCCAGGCCATGGTCATGTTGTCCACCCGCTTGACCGGATCATCCACCAGCATCACCGTCGTGTCCAGGCGGAGGGTCCGGTCGATGGGGGTCTCGGCGCCGGGCTCATCGAAGTGCCGGCGGACAAATTCCCGACTGTGGTCGCCGCCCAGGAACCGGGGGTTGACGGCACGGGCAAAATCGGTCTGATCCCCGTCGAAAAAGACCCGGGCATAGTCTGCCACGGCGCTCTCGCCCCGGCCTTCCATCATCGGCGGGTACCAATGATAACCGGCAAAGACCTCATCGGCCCCCTGCCCGCTCTGGACCACCTTGACATGCCGGGCCACCTCCTGGCTGAGCAGGAAAAACCCGACGCAATCGTGGCTGACCATCGGCTCGCTCATGGCCCGAACACACGGATCAATGGCCGGCAGGACCCGGTGGGCATCCACCTGAATCCGGTGGTGGTCGGTTTCGAACCGTTCCGCCACGATGTCGGAGTACTCAAACTCGTCCCCCCGTTCCCCGCCGACGCTTTCGAACCCGATGGAAAAAGTGCTCAGATCCCGCTGGCCGGCCTCGGCCAAAAGGGCCACCACCAGGCTCGAATCGAGCCCGCCGGAGAGGAGAACCCCCACGGGGACGTCGGCGGTCAGCCGCCGCCGGATGGCCGCATCAAGCTCCCGGCGGAGTCCCTCCCGCCAGTCGTCCACCGTCGCCCCGGCATCATCGGCCGTCGGGCCGAAGTCGAGCCGCCAGTAGGACCGCTCCCGGATCTCACCGTCAGCCTCGATGGTCATGACGGTGGCCGGGGGGAGCTTCCGAACCCCCTTGACGATGGTATGCGGCGGCGGGACCACCGAATGGAAGGTCATATAATAATGGAGGGCCACCGGGTCGATGTCGGTGTCGAGTCCCCCGGCCATCACCAGGGCCGCCGGAGACGAAGCAAAGCGGAACCGGCGGGGATGCCGGGCATAGTAGAGCGGCTTGATCCCCAGCCGGTCCCGGGCCAGAAAGACCCGCCCGGTGTCCCGCTCCCGGATGGCCAGGGCGAACATTCCGTTAAACCGGGTCACGCAGTCCTCGCCCCAGGCGTGATAAGCCTTCAGGACCACCTCGGTGTCCCCCGTCGAAAAAAACCGGTAGCCCATGGCCATCAGCTCATCCCGGAGCGCCGGGTAGTTATAGATGGCCCCGTTGTAAACCCCGGAAAGCCCCAGATGGCCGTCAACCATGGGCTGCTGAGCCCGCTCGCTCAGATCGATGATCTTGAGCCGCCGGTGTCCCAGCCCGGCGTTGTCCTGGATGACCATCCCCGCGCCGTCCGGCCCCCGGGACGCCAGGGCCGCCATCATCGAATCCAGAACCTCGGGCGACGGCCGCTTCCCGTCAAATCGGATCTCTCCACAAATTCCGCACATCAGTTCGCTCCCGAATCATAAGGGGGATGGAGTTCATCCTCCGCCCCGGCATTGTCTTTCCGCCGGCGTCGGGGCTGAGCCGTCCGCGCCGAGGTCTCCTGCATGATATCAGCCAGCCGCTGGAGGGCGCTGACGATCATCGACCGCTCCCACTGAGGCAGATCCGAAAACCGCCGCAGGAAGTCCTCCTGGAACGGCGAGGGTGCCGTAGCCAGAAGCGTCTGACACTCAGGGGTGGGATCTACATAGACCCGCCGGCGGTCCGACTCGCTCCGCCGGCGGTAAACCAGACCGCCGCGCTCCAGGCGGCGTAAGATATTGGTGACCGTCCCCTGGCTCAGGCTGGTGGCCCGAGCCAGATCGCTGACGGTAACCGACCCGGCGCTTTGAACCTCCCGGAGAAGGACCAGTTGGGGTCCGGTGACCCCATGCTGCCGAAGCAGATAGCGAGAATGTAGGTCCATGGCCTGGATGATCCGCCGCAGCGCGGTCAGAACCTCGTAATGCTCGGACCCTTCCGGGGGAGTACTCCCGGTTAAACTGTCTGTCATTGTTCAACTCAATTCAAAGGAATTATACTGACCGGCCGACAATGGCACGATCAGGCGTAAACAGCCAATCTCTTGACAAGAAATACCGATAACGGTCGCTACCGGCATCCAAAACATGACTCCTATTTACATTGAACTCAAACTAATGTCAAGAGCAAAATCTTCGGTCTCCCGGCCGACGGCGGCTCACCCCCAAGCCAATGGG
>CAZWGY010000617.1:0-2359 GCA_964633575.1 uncultured Desulfobacteraceae bacterium | reverse complement strand
TTAGACGCAACAAAAAAGCAAAATGGGCACTTTATTTCGTACTCATTCCTAAGTCAATGACATGGACTCAGCACTCAGCACTCAGCACTTGACATTTACCCTCTCCTTGTCAACACTGACCCCCGTTTTGTGTAATGAAAAGGAAGAGCCGATTGAATAGCCTTTGACCGGTCCGCTTCAAAAGTGTAACATATCCTGACCTGCTTAGCCCGTAACCCCTCGACTCGCGGGCTCCACCATGGGGCGGATGGAGACACTCATGAAAATCGAACCCCTTGTGAAACCACTCCCGGCCATCCTGGCGCTGCTTGGGCTGTTCATCGTGCTTCTGGGACCACGCCCTGGTCTGTCAGACGATCCCCCCGCGCTGACCTTCAACACCTCTTACTCGCCCCCCTATTCGACCCCCGAGGCCGAAGGCATCCTCGACCAGGTTATCCGGGAAGCCTGCCGCCGGGCGGGTGTCGCGCCGGTGGTCTTTCAGATGATGCCGGCGGAACGGTGTCTTCAGGACGCCCGGGCCGGGATCGCCGACGGCGTGGTGGCCCGGATCGAGGGGATGGAGCAATTCTATCCGACCCTCGTCCGGGTCCCGGAGCCGACCATTCCCTCACGGGATTTCGTGGCCTTTTCCCGACATCATCGGTTTCCGGTCGATGGCTGGGAAAGCCTGACCCCGTATAATCTCGGAATGGTCAAAGGCTGGAAGATTTTCGAGGTGAACACGGCCGGTACTAAATCCGCGGTTAAGCTCGACTCGACCCGAACCCTCTTTCAGATGCTCAAAGCCGACCGGATCGATCTCGCCTTAAACGCCCGGCTCGACGGCCTGGCGACGGCCGAGAGCCTGGGCATCGATGATATCCGGGTCCTGGAGCCGCCCCTGGCATCGATGCGGATGTATATGTATCTTCATCAGCGCCACCGCCACCTTGTCGAGCCCATCGCGTCGGCCTTACGCCGAATGAAGGCCGAGGGGTCCTTTTCCGCCATTACGGAGGCGGTCTTAGACCGCTGGATCGGCCCGGGACACTCGCCGCCATGAGCTTTCGCGCCCGATACGCCGACCGGATCACTCTCCGTCTGGTCCTCCACATTCTGCTGTTTTCCGGGATAATCACGATCCTGGTGACGGGAATCCAGTTATATATCGACTACCGTCGGGACGTGGTCGAGATTCACCGGGGCCTGGCCGGGGTCCGGAACAGCTTTTTGAGCTCCCTGTCCTCAGCTCTCTGGATCTACAACGAAAACTGGGTTCGGACCCAATTGGAGGGCATCCATCAAATCCGGGATATCGAATACGTGGCCGTCATGGAAAACGGCGAGGTCCGGTTTTCGGTGGGCACCGACCGGACCGACCGATCCATCCGCCGGTGCTACCCGCTTTCCTACACTTACAACGACCAGCCGCGACGGATCGGTGAGCTGGTGGTGGTGGCGAGCCTGGAGGGGGTCTATCGCCGGCTTCGGGAGCGGGTTCTGGTGATCCTGACCACCCAGGGCGCCAAGACCTTCCTGGTTTCCGGGTTCATGCTGATGCTCTTCCAGGTCCTGGTGACCCGTCATCTCAAGACGGTGTCCGAGTACACGGCCGGATTCCGTCTCGAATCCCCGCCCCGGCCCCTGCGCCTCAACCGGCGGCGGCGGACCGACACCGGCGACGAGATCGACCGGATGGCCGACGCCATCAACCGGATGACCGACCGGCTTCGGGAGACCTACGAAGCCCTCGAAACGGAGCTGAACAACCGGCGTCGGGCCGAAGCCGCCCTGGCCGAGGCCAACGCGGCCCTCGAGAGCCGGGTGGCGGACCGGACCCGGGACCTCGAAGCGGCCAACGCGGAGCTATCCGCGGAGATCGAGGAACGGCGGAGGACCGAGGAAATCCTGGCCCGGTATCAGCGGATCGTGGCTTCCGCCCGGGAGCTGATCGCCCTGGTGGATCGAGAGGGGATGGTGAGCGTGGTTAACGACGAGGTGGGCCGGGTCTATGGCCGTGAGCCGGCGACCATCATCGGCCATCCCCTGGCCTCGCTGCTTGGCGAGGCGGTTTTCCGACAATCGATCCAGGCGGCCCTGGCGGACTGCCTGGCGGGAGAGGTGGTCAAGGATCAGGTCTGGGTTGACATCGTCGGAAAATCCCATTGCCTCGACATTTGCTATTCCCCCTATCATGAAACCGGGGAGATAGCCAACGGGGTCGTGATCCATGCCCGGGACGTCACCCGACGTAAACAGATGGAAAGATACCTCCATCGCGCCCGGCGGATGGAGGCCATCGGGGATCTGGCCGGCGGCATTGCCCATGAGTTCAACAACGCCCTGACGGTGATTTCCGGAAACGCTGAAATGCTCC
>CAZWGY010000616.1:0-2359 GCA_964633575.1 uncultured Desulfobacteraceae bacterium | reverse complement strand
TATTAAAAATTAGTGTGATCTGTGTTATTCGTGGTTCTGGCTTTTCACGATAAACACAGGATTCAGGAGGATATCATAATGGATGAATTCATCCCAGTGCTGACCCGCTACGGTCAGGGGCTCGTTTACTGTCTCATCACGTTCATCTTCATCCTGGCCGCTAAAACCATCGCCGACCGTCGGACGGTCCGGTTCGACGATGACGAGGAGATCGAGGAGAAGAGCAACCTCGCCGTGGGTCTCCGGCGAGCCGGGCTCTACCTGGGCTTTGCCGTGGGCCTCGCCGGGGCCGTGGGCGGCAAGAGCCTCGGGTTCGTCACCGATATCCTCTGGCTGCTCGTGGACGGCCTTCTGATCATGGTCTGCCTTTTCTTATGCCGGGAGCTCAACGACCGGGTGATGCTCGCCGGGATCAACAACGACGACGCGGCCCAGGCCGGCAACGTCGCCGTGGGGCTGGTGGAATGCGGGATGTACATCGCCACCGGCCTGATCCTCGGGGGCGCCTTTTTCGGGGAGAGCGCCGACATGACCGCCGGGATCGTTTCAGCTCTGGTCTTTTTCGCCCTCGGGCAGGTGGTCCTTCTGGCCTGCGGGCGGCTTTACGAAATCATTCTGCCCTTTGACATCAAGGCGGAGATCGGCAACGGGAACCCGGCCGCCGGGCTGGCCGTCGGAGGCATTCTCGTGGCGTTAGGCGTGATTCTCGGCGGCAGCGTGACCGGACCGGCCCTCGGGTGGCGGCTGGACCTCACCTCCTTTGGCCTGAGCGCCGTTTACGGGATCATCATGCTATTGATCTTCAAGAAGCTCACCGACTGGTTTCTCCTGCCCAACGCCGACCTCTCCGAAGAAGTGGCCCGGGACCGGAACGTCGCGGCCCTGGCCCTGACCGAAGGCGTTGTCATCGCCATGGCCGTGATCATCAGCCATGTCGTCTAAAGACGACGACCCGCCCACCAACCCGTCTCATCCAGCGGCGCCCGACCGGTCCCGTCCGGTCCGGCGCCGCGTCAATCTGGCGACCTTTCTCCTCATGTTCTGCATGTTCGCCTCGGGCGCATGCGGACTGGTCCTCGAATATATCCAGGCCACCGTCGCCACCTATCTCCTTGGCAACTCCATCGAGCAGTTCGGGGTCGTCATCGGCCTGATGCTCTTTATGATGGGCGTTGCCGGAGCGGTCCAGCCCGTCTTTAAATCCGAGCACCTGATCCGGACCTTCATCTCCATCGAGATCATCCTGGCGCTGGTTGGGGGGTTCGCGCCCATCGCCACCTATTGGGCTTACGGGGTGATGACCAGCCATTTCCCGCTCGTCCAGTACAGCTTCATCGTCTCCATCGGCTTTCTTATCGGCCTGGAAATCCCGGTGGTCCTCCGGATCAACGAGACCTACGCCCATCGCCTGTCCACCAACATCAGCCAGGTCTTCAGCGCCGACTATATCGGAGCCCTCGTGGGAGCGCTCCTCTGGGTCTTCTATCTGCTCCGACGATTCCCCCTGACCGAGACGAGCTTCATCCTGGCCGGGGTGAATTTCGGGATCGCCGCTCTCACCTGGGCGTATTTCCGCCGGCGCGGCTTCATCGGCGGCGGGCGGGCCATCGGAGGCATTATCATCCTGACGGCAATCATCCTGGCCGTCGGCTACCACCAGAACCGGCATTGGCAAATCCAGACGGAACAATACCTCTACGACGACCGGATCGTCCTGGCCCGGACCACCCGCTACCAGCACCTGGTCATGACCCACAACCGGTCCCTCGACGAATACCGGTTCTACATCAACGGCAACCTCCAGTTCAGCAGCCTGGACGAGGCCCGATACCACGAGATGCTCGTCCACCCGGTCATGTCGCTGGTTCCCGACCACCGGCGAGTCCTTATCCTGGGCGGCGGTGACGGGATGGCGCTCCGGGAAGTCCTCAAGTACCCGGATGTCGAAAGGGTCCTTCTGGTGGATCTCGACCCGGATATGGTCGAGCTCTGCGCCCGCCACCCGATCATCCGCCAGCTCAACCGGGACGCCTTTGCCGACGCCCGGGTGGTGACCTCGCCGGCCGGCGGGGTCACCGACGGACCCTGGCGCCAGATATGGGGAGAAACCGGGCGGACCACCGACACCGGCCTGAATGAAACCGCCCGGATGGCCACCGTCCGGGTCCTGAACATCGACGCGGACCAATACCTGTCGGCGGCGGGGGACGACCGGTGGAACGTGATTTTAGTGGACCTTCCCGACCCGGCATCCCCGGAGCTGGTCAAGCTCTACTCCCGCCGGTTCTATCTCAAGGCCCGGAGCCGTCTGTCGGAATGGGGGATGATGGCCGTCCAGGCCACATCGCCCTACCATGCC
>CAZWGY010000615.1:0-2364 GCA_964633575.1 uncultured Desulfobacteraceae bacterium | reverse complement strand
ACCTATCACCTATTCAGGTGAGAAGGATCGGAAACTGAAGGGCGCAGTAGAAGTCGTCCCCCGAACGGCAGTGGACCCGAAGGGCGCCCTTGTGATGTCGGATGATGTTGAAGCAGACGTTGAGGCTCAAAGAGCTTTCCGCGGTGGTGAAATCCGGGGCCTGGGCGGGATCGGCGGGCAAATGGAAGGGCTGAGCCACCGGTCCCTTTCGGATGACGATCTCGATCCGGTTGGCGTTGTTCCGGGCCGCCACCGTCAATTCCCCGCCCCCCTTGAGGCTCTGGAAAGCCTTGTTGAAGAGGCTGAGCAGCAGATGCTTGATCTGGGCCTCGTTGCCCATTATCCGGTCGAGGCCGACGGTCATGCCGTTGCGGAAAACCGGCTGGATATCGTGGTCCCGGGCATGCTGCCGGACGAGGGACAGGGCGTCCTCGATTACCTGATCCACGCGGATCGCTTCCCAGTGATCCGACGACTTGCCGCTGAAATCCACCAGATTTCGGATCACATCCTTGCAGCGGTGGGCCTCGTTGTAAATAATCTCGACGTATTCCCGAAATCCGGCCGGCGCCTTTTCATCCATCCCCCCGCCCGGCCGGTCGATCCGCTTGAGCAGCCCCTCGGAAAACCCGGCGATGGAGGTGAGCGGATTGTTGATCTCATGAGCCACCCCGGCGGCCAGAAACCCCACGGAGGCCATCCGGTCGGCTTCCATGAGCTTGAGGTCCGACTCCTTCCGGGCGGTGATATCCCGCATCAGATAGAGGATCTCCTCCACCTTGCCGTAAGGGTTGACGATGGGCGTCGAGGTCCATTCATAATAGCGTCCCGCGAATTCCCCCTCCCGGATGAAGGACTCCCCCTGGAGGGTCCGGCCGCTGTCCAGGCTGACCAGGGCCGGGCAGTCTTCGCAGCGGGACTCCCGTCGGAAAAAGACCCGGTAGCACTTCTTTCCGATCATCCCGGTATCCGGAAACATCCGCCGCTGGACGTTGTTGACGAAGACGATGGTCAGGTCCCGGTCGAGGATGGTCAGCCCGTCGCCCATGGCGTCGAAGATCGCCTCCAGCTTATTGTGCCGGCGGATAAGTTCGGTGTTCAGCCGTTCCAGCTCCTTGATTTTCGAGCGGACTTCCTTGAAATGGCCGACCTTGGAGTAGCCGATCCCCTTGAAATCGGCAATCGTCGGTTTCTCGCGGTGCTTCATGGTCAGAGGGCGTCCCGGTAGAGGGTTTCGATCTCCGCTTTGGAGTATCGGTAGGGATTGGTCATCATACAGGGGTCCACCTGGGCCATCTCGGCCAGCCGGGGGATGTCGGCCGGGTCAACTCCGATGTCGGAGAGCCGGCGGGGGAGGCCGACGTCGCGGATGAGCCGCTCGAGGATCTCGGGCAGGCGATGGGCCGCCGCCGCGGTCGGCATCTCCCGAGCGTCGGGCGTCATGGCTCGGGAAATGGCGGCATACTTTTCAAAGGCATACCCAATGTTCTTCCGGACCACCGTGGGCAAAAGGACGGTGTTGGCCACCCCGTGGTGGAGGTCGTAACAGGCTCCGAGCGGATGGGCCAGCGCGTGGATGGCTCCGAGGATGGCGTTGGAAAAGGCGATCCCGGCCTCGAGGCTGGCGATGCACATCCCTTCCAGCGCCGCCGGGTTCCGGGACTGAACCGCATCCCGGAGGTGAGCCGAAACCAGCTCGATGGCGTGAAGAGCGTGAGGGTCGGTCATGGGCCAGGCCAACGAAGAGACATAAGCCTCGATGGCATGGGTCAGGGCGTCGATCCCGGTGGCCGCGATCAGCTCAGACGAAAGGGTGGTCAGAACCCGGGGATCGATCAAGGAGATGTCGGGCATGATGGCCCGGCTCAAGAGGGTCATCTTCAGCTTCCGCCGGGTATCCGCGATGATGGCGAACTGGCTGACATCCGCCCCGGTCCCGGCGGTGGTGGGAGCGCAGACCAGGGGCGGGATCGGCTGAGTCACCCGGTTGCACCCTTCATAATCGTGGATGGCCCCGTGGTTGGAAGCCAGAATGGCGACCCCCTTGGCGGTGTCGATGGGGCTCCCGCCCCCCAGAGCCACGATGACGTCGCACCGCCGGCTCCGGTAAACCTGAATCCCCTGCTCCACCTGGAAGTCCCGGGGGTTGGTCACCACGTTGTCGAAGATCACCCAGTCGAGGCCGGCTCGCTGAAGATGGCCGATGGCCTCGCCCACCCATCCGGCCTGGGTCACGCCGGGATCGGTCACTAAAAGGACCCGCTCGCCGCCGGCCCGGCTGGCACAGTCGCCGATCTGGCTCAAGGCCCCCCGGCCGAAGATGATCTCCGGAATCTCGAATTTCAACAGGTCGTCGGTCATATA
>CAZWGY010000614.1:0-2406 GCA_964633575.1 uncultured Desulfobacteraceae bacterium | reverse complement strand
CCGTCCCGCCGTGCCGGTCAAAGCGTCGTGTCAGGACGACCCGTCGGCCGTCGGGCGTATATTCCATCTGGTCCACGTTCATCCGGGCGATGGCGATGCCCCGTCCCGAGGGCCGGTTCCGGTTGTTGGCCAGTCGAGGGTCGGCCACTTGTTCGGGGGCAAACCCCGGCCCCTGGTCGGTCACGGCCACCGTAACCTCTTCTGGCCGGCAGGTGATTTCCACGTCGATCACCCGCCGGTGATATGGGTCCTGGGCCATCCGTTCGGCAAAGACGGCCCGGTAGCGTTTTGAGTCATAAAAATCGGGGTCCCGTTTGAACGCGGTCATCTCGAGGCTTCCGTGTTCCACCGCGTTGGTGAGGATTTCGTGGACCGCCAGCTTGAGGGGGTCCAGGAAGGTTGCCGGGTCGGCTCCGGTCCGGTCGCGGATTTCTTCCATGACGGTGGCCGGCAGCTCGTCGATCCGGACCTGTCGGGTTTCCATCCGGTAACGGCATTGGTCCGGCCCTCGGAACCGGTTTCCGATGGGTCCTTCGGGCGGGTTGGCCGGGTCGATCTGGTGGATGGCGAGGACAATGGCGTCGTCGCTGAAGGCCGGTCCGCCCCGGAACGCTTCGGCTTTGGCGAGAATCTCAGTGGCGGCTGAAAGACATCGGCCCGACAGGGCTTTGACGGCCTGATGGAGTCGGTTGCCGCCAAATATGGACCCATCCGGGGCCACCGCTTCGGTGATCCCGTCGGTGACCGCGATGAGCCGGTCGCCCGGGCCGAAGGCCACCGTCCGGGTGTCGGCCGCCAGGGTTTCGAAGACTCCCAGGGGCAGTCCGGTGGGGCTTAGCGGACAGACCGCGTTGCCCCGGCGGATCAACGGCGAGGGCAGCCCCGAGAGGTAATAGGTCAGGGATTTCGTATCCCGGTCGATCCGGGCGCAGAAGACGGCGATCAGGTCGTCCGGGAGGGTTGATGGCTGGATGACCCGGTTCAGGTGCCGGCAGAGGGCCGCCGGGTCAGCTTCGGTCTCGCACCGCTCCCGGAAGAGGGCCTTCAGGGTGTTGGCGGTCATGGCCGCCGGGATGCCGTGGCCGGTAACGTCGGCCAGAAAAATCAGAAGGCGTTGCTCATCGACCCGGACGATGTCCAGGAGGTCCCCGCCCACCCGCTCAGCCGGACGACAGACCACGCTGATGGCGGCATCCGGCCAGACGGGCAGTCCGGGTGAGGCGGAGAGGGCATGGAGGTCCCGGGCCCGTTCCATCTCCCAGCGGAAGGCGTCCCGGCGCCGCTCGGCCTCGGTGACGTCTTCCACGAACCCCTCGATCCGGCCGGGCCTCCCGGTCCCATCCCCGATCCGGCGTAACGTGGTTCGAGTGATGATTTCGCGGCCGTCATCACGACTACCCCGGAGTTGGACCGTGATCCAGCCGTCGGCCTCGCCGGCCCGTCTCACGGCCGCTTCCCATTCGGCCGGGTCGGCGAACGGGATCGCCCCGGCCTTTCGCATGATTTCGGGGTCGGAGTAGCCAAACAGGGCCGCCAGGGTCGGGTTGACTTCGCGGAGGTCGCCTTTGGCGGTCCCCTGGAAAATTCCCACGGGGGCTCCGTCGAAAATCCGTCGGTACCGGCGTTCCGAACGGGCCAGGGCCGCGCCGGCCCGGCGGAGAGACTCCCGGAGCACCCATCGTTCGGCGGCCGCGGCCACCGAAAGCCGGAGCACGTCCCGGTTCACCGGCTTCTGGAGATAGTCGATCCCCCCGGCCTTCATGAAGGCCACTGCCGTCTTGATATCCCCGTAACCGGTGATGGCGATGGCGAGCAGGTCCGGGTGGATCTCGCGGGCCGCCTGCATCAGCTCCAGCCCGGACATTTCCGGGATATGGATGTCGGTGATCAGGATGGCCGGCGGGTCGGCGGACCGAATGATTTCCAAAGCCGCCGCCGGGGTCTGGGCCGTTTTAACCCGGTAATCTTCGTTCGGCAGGGTGTGACGGATGAGCTTGAGGACCGACGGCTCGTCATCCACCACCAGAACGGGGATGGCCGGACCCGCAACCCCCTTCATACCCGGCGCTCCGGGATAAGCTCATCGAGCATCAGGGAGACAAATATCTCCCGGATCGTCCCCGTGAGCGGGGACACGGAGATGGTTCCCCCGATTTCCTTGAACCGCCGGTAGAACATCAGGATTTTGCCGATTCCGTGGCTGTTGATCAACCGAGCATCCCCGAAGTCGATCACGATCTCCTTTTCCCCCTGATGGTAGAGCGCCATGAGCGCGGCCTTGAAGGCCTCACCCGATTCCATGTCATCGATGTTCCGGGTGACCCGCACGATCACGGTGTCTCCGCGTTTTTCGGTGGTGGTGACCGTCATGGTCCCTCCTTGATTATTAGGTTAGGGGTTATGGGT
>CAZWGY010000613.1:0-2413 GCA_964633575.1 uncultured Desulfobacteraceae bacterium | reverse complement strand
GCATCGCCATGGGCATCGGGTTCGGAACCACCGAGATCCGGGTCCTCGACCGGGGCCAGACCGGAAAGCTCTGCAACCGGAACTGGCATGACTACAAGCTCCCCACGGCCCTGGACGTCCCGGCGGACATCACCCCGGTTCCCATCGAGCGGCCCGACCCGGAGGCCAACACCACCGGGGCCAAGGGCCTGGGCGAGCCGGTGACCATCCCCACGGCTCCGGCCGTGGCCAACGCCGTCTTCAACGCCGTGGGCATCCGGATCACGGACACGCCCTTAAACCCCCCGCAACTGGCCCGACTGCTGGCCGAATCGGAAAAGGAGGAAAGCTGATGTTGCCGAGCTTCGATTACGTTCGTCCCGATACGGTCAACGCGGCGGTGAAAGCGCTCAAGGACGATGGCGCCGTGGTTTACGGCGGCGGGACCGACCTGTTGGGCTGTCTCCGTGAGGGGATCTTCGATGTGAAAACGGTCGTGAGCATCAGCCGAATCCCGGCGCTCAAGGGCATCCGGGAGACGGCCGACGGCGGGCTCCGGATCGGAGCCCTGGCCACCATCACCGAGATCGAAACCCATCCGGTCATCCGGAAACGCTACCCCGGGCTCGCCATGGCCGCCGGGGAGGTGGCCAGTCCCCAGCTTCGAAACAGCGGGACCATCGGCGGAAACCTCTGCCAGAAGCCCCGGTGCTGGTACTACCGGGGGGAGTTCCACTGTCTCCGGAAGGGCGGCGGGGTCTGCTTTGCCGCCGACGGCGAAAACCAGCTCCACTGCATCATCGGCAGCGATGATATCTGCTACGTGGTCCATCCGTCCGACCCGGCCCCGGCCCTGGTGGCCTTAAACGCCCGGCTCCGGCTGGTGGGGCCTGAAGGGGAGCGGACCGTGGCCGCCGGCGACTTTTTCATCCCGCCGTCGGTGGATGTCACCCGGGAAACGGACCTCAAAACCGGGGAGATCGTCGCCGAGGTTCTCCTGCCGGCGCCGCCGCCGGGCCTGAAAAGCCGCTACCGGAAGGTCCGGACCCGCCGGTCCTGGGATTTCGCCATTGCCGGGGTGGCCCTGGCGCTCCAGTTTGACGGCGAAACCGTCAAGGCCGGCCGGGTGGTCCTGAGCGGCGCCGCCCCGATTCCCTGGCGGTCGAAGCCGGCCGAAGCGGCGATCATGGGCAAGCGCCTGGACGAGGCCACCATCGCCAACGCCGCCGAGGCCGCGGTTCAGGATGCCATGCCCCTGGCCAAAAACGGCTATAAGGTGCCCCTCTTTAAGGGGGTTCTCACCGAGGAGCTGATGGCCATCGCATAAGTGGCTGACGATTATTTCCCCGACCCGCGTCTCCGCCCGCTTTTTCCCGGCGGTGACGCGGGTCTCCCCACCGTTTCATCCCCACTTCTCCCTTGCGGTCCGGGTCCCATCGGGATATTTTAATTCTGGTCGGGTAAGGTTGACGGACATCAGGGCGGACACTCGGGTTCGCCCCTGCACGGCGGGGGGATTCATGCCGGAAACGCCAAATCGGCCCAAAATCGTGATCTTATGCGGTCCCACGGGGATCGGGAAGACGTCGGTGGCCATCGAGTGCGCGTCGGCGATCGGCGGGGAGATCATCAGCGCCGACTCGATGCAGGTCTATCGCCGGATGGACATCGGGACGGCCAAGCCGACGCCGGCGGAGACGGCCCGGGCTCCCCATCACCTGATCGACGTGGCCGACCCGGACGAGCCCTTTGATGCCGCACGCTTTGTGGCCCTGGCCCGGCCGGCGGTTGACCGGCTCGTCCGGGCGGGGAAGCCGGTTTTCGTGGTCGGGGGCACGGGGTTGTACATCAAGGCCCTGACCGAGGGGCTCTTTCCGGCGCCGGCGGCGTCGCCCGAGGTTCGGGAGCGGCTCCGCCAGATCGCCGAAACCGAAGGGCCGGAGGCGATCCACCGCCGGCTGGCCGACCGTGATCCGGAGACGGCGGCCCGGCTTCACGTCAACGACACCTTCCGGGTGCTCCGGGCCCTGGAGGTCTTCGAGACCACCGGCCGTCCCATCTCGGCCCTTCACCGGGACCACGACTTTTCCGACCGACCCTACCAGACTCTGAAAATCGCCCTCTACACCGACCGCGAGGCCCTCTATGACCGGATCGACCGCCGGGTCGATGCGATGATCGCGGCCGGATTCCTCGACGAGGTCTCGGGGCTCCTGGCCATGGGCTACGGAGCTGACCTCAAGCCGATGCAGTCCCTCGGGTACCGCCATCTGGTCGCCTACCTGAAGGCGGACACGCAGGTCCGCCCTTGCTGGGATGAGGCGGTCCGGACGATGAAGCGGGATACCCGGCGGTATGCCAAACGTCAGCTCACCTGGTTCCGGGCCGACTCCGAAATGGTCTGGCACCGGCCGGATGAGATCGACGAGATCAG
>CAZWGY010000612.1:0-2419 GCA_964633575.1 uncultured Desulfobacteraceae bacterium | reverse complement strand
ATATGCGGGCGGGACGCCCGCGCTCCCAGGGCGCCGATAATCATGTTCCTTCTATCGGAAGCCGCCGCCATCGTCAAGCCCCTCGCCGGCGCCATTGTGGCATTGACAGCCCCGGCCGGCCCGGCGTAAAACCGAATCCGGTTGTCCGGGCATTGCCCCCGGCCGCGTATCAATAACCCCGAACCGACGAGGTGCCATAATGGACCCCCAGCGAGTTGTTCGACTGGCCACCCTCTTATTCATCGTCTCCATTGGATTCGCCTTCTATCTCATCAGCTTTAACGAGATGATCAAGGCGTTTATCGGGATCGTGATCATCAACGGCTGGTTTTTTGCCATCCTGATGCTCCATATCAACGGCAAGATCCGGTTCCTCGACGACGAAGACCCGGATGGAGATGAAAACACGGAGGGCTGAGATGGGTGAGATGATTCTGCATTGCAAAGAGTTCGACGTGGCCACGAAGACCGGGGTGGACATCCGGGACATCACGTCGGAGCTGGTGGCCGTGGTTGCCGGGTCGGGCGTCCGGGAGGGCGTGGCTCACGCGACGGCGGTGGGGTCAACCGGCTCCCTGACCGCCATTGAATACGAGCCCGGAGTGGTGGCCGATCTCCGCCGGGCCATCGACCGGATGGCTCCGCCGGGCATTGACTACGCTCACGAAGCGGCCTGGCATGACGGCAACGGCCACAGCCACGTGGGCGCCGCCCTCGTGGGGCCGTCGATCTCGGTGGCGGTCCGGGGCGGCCGGCTTCTTTTGGGGACCTGGCAGCAGGTGGTGGTGATCAATCACGACAACCGGGCTCGGAACCGGCGGGTGGCGGTGACGGTGACGGGAACCCGCTGAAGGGGGATCTCCCCGGTGTTGAGGGATGATTGCAAACCGGCCGGCGGGGCGCCCCGCCGGCCGGTTTGCGTTGGAGATGATGGGTTTCGGCGGTTTGGCCTTAGAAGATGGTGTAGGCGATGCCCATGTAAAGCGTCGTTACGACGTCATCGTCGTCGTTGTCGCCGGCATCGAGGTGATCGAAGCGCAGGCGGGTGATCAAATCGATGGTGTTGGTGATGTAAAACCGGAGCTCGCTCTGGAGTCCGTTCCGATAGGTATCGTCATCGCCGCTGTCTGAGGACAGGGTGATATCCAGCTCCCAGGTGTTGATCCAGTCGATCATGTCGCTGATCTCGTACCCCAGGGAGACGGTGTTGTTGAAGTTGTGGTCCGTGTCGCCGAACTCCCAGTCCTCCAGGATCGTGGCGTAGGTGAGCCGCTCGATGAGCTGCCACTTGAATCCGTAAGGCTTGGTGTACTCAAAGGATGCCCGGAAAAGCGGGTCGCCGTCGTTGCCGGAAAAGTCGTTGATGAGGTAGCCGAGCCCCGCCGTGGCTTCCCAGCCGTGCTTTCGCTCCAGAACCCGCTCGTCGGTCAGGATGTCCTGAATCCGGATGACGCCCATGGCGCCGAGGGTATCGTTGGCCAGAACCCCGGCGTCCCGGAGCACCTGCTCCATGGCCTCGTACCAGAACTTCTCATATTCCTTGAGGCTGTATCTGCTCTTGAACTCCTGCTCCTTGGCAATGACCGAGGCAAGCTGGAGATAAGCCTCGTCCGGGACTTCGCCCTTGATGATCCCGTACTCCGTCAGGTCATCGACGCAGCGGACCGCCTCCATCAGGGGAGTGGCGGTGATAACCCGGCCGTAACCGACGCCGGCGGTAATTTCCTCCCGATCGTGATTCTCGTAGTCGGATCCCTCGATGTCCTGATAGTCGAAGTCGAACCGGCCGAAGTAGAACAGCTCATCGCCGCCCTTGTGGTACTTTTTGACATCCGTCCAGGCATCCAGGATGTAGTTTTCAGCGGTATCGTCCTCGTCATTGGGACCCCGGCTGAGGTCGGCCTGGACGTCGGCGTAAACCTGCCATTTAAACGGCAGGGTGCTGTACTCCATGTCGTAGGTAAACTCCCCCGTGCCGTTGTAGCTGGACTGGTCCTGATTGCCCTCCCTGAAGTTGAAGGTCGCCCGGAGCTCGGCGTCCTGGTAGTACAGGTCCGGATCGACGTAATCGGTCAAATCGAGTGCCCATGCCGATACGGTCGGTATCAGCAAGACGGCGGCAGCCAATGCGAATGCGGTTTTCTTCATCTTTCTCCTCCTGATTAGCGAATGTTTGATATCTTTCTTTCCCCAATTACCGCTTGCGGCTGAAAACCTGACATCCCGTCGGGTGTCCGTTGTGGCGAGGTCGGGGGCGCCCCCGAGCGATTTCCCCGCCATTCGGGAAAGCCTTCGGAACCGGCACGGGAGTAAAAGCCTGCTCCCGCCGAATCGGTAATCGATGTTTATCATCCACGAGATGCGGCGGGGTTGTCAAGATAATTGGGGAACCGGAGACGATAAACCCTCATGACCGGGG
>CAZWGY010000611.1:0-2430 GCA_964633575.1 uncultured Desulfobacteraceae bacterium | reverse complement strand
TTGACCTGATTCGATACAATATCATCCAAAACAAAAGCCCGTCTCCGTGGGTGGAGGCGGGCTTTTGTTTTTGGGGCTTTGCCGGATTCGCGGGGGTTAGTCTCTCTTGAAGAGGTCGTCGATCGGGCACTCCCAGACCGGAGCAATGGCCTTTTTTCCGGTAAAGCGATGTGATACCAGTAGAGGGTCTGAAATGGGTCCGGCGGCGGCGCCGGGCATTTCGGATCCATTGCCACCGTTTTTCAAGGAGGGGTTATGTTACGAGTATTTCACACCGCGCTGTCGGACCCGGATGCGTTTATCGTTACCCTGGAGCTGGTTCCGGGCAAGGAGTCCACCGGCCGGTCCGTGGATACGGTGATGGGGATCGCTCGGGACGCCTTTGCCGACGGCCGGGTCACCGCCGTGTCGATCACCGACAACCCGGGCGGGAACCCGTCCCTGAGCCCGGACGTCATCGGCTACGAGATTTTCAAGGTGGGCATGGACGTCATTGTCCATCATACCTGCCGGGACGCGAACCGGGTCGGCATGGAAAGCCGGGCACTCCAGCTCGCCATGATGGGGATGAAGACCATCCTCGCGTTGACCGGGGATTACACCGGCCAGGGCTTTGGTGGGCAGGGGGCACCGGTTTTCGACCTCGACTCGGTCAACCTCCTCCTCATGCTCCGGCTCCTGAGCGACCGGCTGGCGGCATCCGGGGACCCGGACGGGTTTGTCACCGGATGCGCCGTCTCCCCGTTCAAACGGACGGAGGCCGAGACTTTTGCCCAATACGCCAAGCTCTGCCGGAAGATCGCCGCCGGGGCCGAGTTCGTGATCACTCAGCTCGGCTACGACGCCCGGAAATTCGCCGAGCTCATGGGGGTAATGGACCGGATGGGCGTCGCCGTCCCGGCATTTGGATCGGTTTACCTCCTGACCCCCAAGGCGGCCCGGATCATGAACCGGGGGGATGTCCCCGGCGCGGTGGTGACCGACGATCTGTTGGCTCGGGTGGAGCGGGAGTGGCGGAATCCCGAGGACGGCCGCCGGGCCGCCGTCGAGCGAGCCGCCCGGTTGGGCGCCGTCTTGAAGGGGTTGGGATACCGGGGGATGCACCTGGGCGGGGTTCACCGCCAATTCGCGCCGGTGGGCCAGATTCTCGACCGGATGGCCGAGATCGAAGGGGACTGGCGGTCCTTCCTCCCGGACCTCGATTTTCATAAAGCGGGTGACTTTTACGTCTTTGGCGAAACCGTCCCGCCCGTCGCCCGGACCTCGGTGGCCTTTCCCCGGGCTCCCCGGGAGTTAACGATGGCGGAAACGGTCCGGTACCGGTTGCTCCGGGCTTTCCACGACCGGTTTTTTACCTTTGACGCGCCCGCGGCGCCGCTATTCCGGCGGCTCTGCGGCTGGATCGACGCTCACCCGGCCGCCCGCCATCTGGCCGACGGGGCGGAATTGGCGGTGAAACGCCGTCTGCTCGACTGCCAGCACTGCGGGGACTGCGGGATCTCCCATCTGGCCTTTCTCTGTCCGGAATCCCAATGCCCCAAGCACACCCGGAACGGGGCCTGCGGAGGGAGCCGGGACGGGCGCTGCGAGGTGGACCCGGAACGGCCCTGCGTCTGGACCCGGACGTATGCCCGGCTGGCTGCTCCCGGCGGGGCGGGGATCGACCGGATGCACAGGGGGTGCATCCCGCCCCGGATGTGGGAGCTCAACCGGACCTCATCCTGGCTCAACTTTCACCTCCGGCGCGACCACCAGAGCGCCTCCACGACCCTGGCCCGATCCTGTAACGCCGCTACCTGCCCGTCACCGTCCCTTATCGGGGAAAATCCGCCGGCGGATGACGGCCCCGGGCCCGCCCGGTGAGCCGTCCCAGGAGCCGGGTGTGGATGTTGTCGAGCCCGCCGTTGGGACCAGGCTTTCAGACATATAAATCCCGAAGACTTCCGGAAGCACGGAATTAACGGGTCCATTCCGAAGGATGTCCCGCCGCCCGGCCACTTGACGTTTCTTTCCCGCGGCCGAGACATCCTCCCACACCACCGCTCAACGGCTCCGTAAGCGACGGCTCGGCTGGTCAGTCGAAACGGGGGCCAGGCGGGAAAAGACCGAGATTATCAAAGGCCGCCGTTGGGCAGGAACCCCAGGAAATGGATGTCTGACGACGCCCTTTTTCCGGTTGACTTTCAGCCGGACACGGTTTTCAATGAAATGGACGAAGCGCGGACCGCGTTTCTCCGGCTCTTTGTCAAGCTCGTCCAACACGACGTTGGACAAGAGAGGTGAAAGTGGCCCGCCCTGGGGCGTTCCCTCTGATGTCGGACTGACCAGCCCGCCGATCATGACACCGGCGGTCAGGAACCGTCGCACCAGTTTCAGCACGCGCTTGTCATCGACCCGCGATTGGTTTTGCCTTGTGTTGCGGGCTCATCC
>CAZWGY010000610.1:0-2432 GCA_964633575.1 uncultured Desulfobacteraceae bacterium | reverse complement strand
GAGCGCCTCATCCCCGATCGCCGCCATCCGCTCCCCGGTCATGGCCGCCCGGATGTTGGACTCGTGGATGGTGAACAGAAACCGGGCGGTCTCGCGATTCTCACGGAACAGATTTGAACAAATGAATTCGCTCAACTCACCGCAGCGTTTCAGAATCCGGCCGCAAAACCCGGCCCGGTCCGCGGCTTCCACCAGCCGCTCGGCGTAGGCCGCCACAAAGGGAAAGGGGTAGTAGTAGTCCCGCCCTTCCAGGAC
The DNA here is from genome assembly GCA_964633575.1 of uncultured Desulfobacteraceae bacterium. GTDB lineage: Bacteria > Desulfobacterota > Desulfobacteria > Desulfobacterales > JAABSP01 > CAYNGG01. Next base: position 2,177 of record CAZWGY010000610.1, on the reverse strand, counting down.
CTCCCGCTCGACCAGCGAATACCGAACGAGGGTGTTCATGAGGTCCGGCCAGCCGTCTCCCCGGACGGCGTCCAGGTCTTCGGCCAGAACCCCGCCGGGCAGAAGCCCCATCACCGAGAAGAGCCGGAGCGCCTCGGGGTTCCGCTCCCGGAGATATTCCACCGAGACCCCCAGGGACCGGGCAAAGCTGGTGGCGTGATCCCGGTCGGCTTCGGGGACGTCCGCCACCGCCAGGGCGTCCGTGGGCGCCGCTTCGAGGTCGGCCCGGAGGCGGGCCAGGCTTTTGGTTTCGAGCTGGGGCGCGGCCAGGGCAATGGCCTGGGGATGACCGGTCAGGATGGACAGGATGGCCTCGATCTCGCCGCTATCGATCTCCGCATCGCTAAAGTCCCGGCCGAGGGCCGCCCATGCCTTATGGCTGAAGAGCCGGAGGGCGTCCATGAACTCCAGTTGGCGGATGGAGACGGGCCGCTCGGTCGCCCCGGCGATTCCCCCGCCCAGGGTCAGGCGGGAGGTCAACAGCAGCCGGAGCTCCCGGCACCGTTGCATCAGCCCGGAAATCAGCTCCCGGAAGCCGGTCACCGCGTGGTGGAGCGGGTCCTCGCAGTTGTCGAGAATCAGGAGCAGGCGTTGGGGGCCGATTTGGCGGAAGAGCCGGGCGTCGTCTTCCGCCTCGACGCCCAGCTCATAGGCGATGGCCGCCCGGACCCCGTCCGGCGACTGGACCCCCCGGAGGTCCACGAAATAGATTCCGTCCCGAAAGCCGTTCCGCTGGAGGAGGTAATCCCCGACCACGATGGCGGTGGCGGTTTTCCCGATCCCGGGGGCGCCCCGGAGGGTCACCAGCCGGCCGCGTTTGAGGCCCTCGACGGCCTGCTGGATTTCCGCGGCCCGCCCCGTAAAGTTTTCGGGGAGCGCGGGAAGGTAATGGTCCGGCAGGTCCGGGCTGACATCCTCCCAGGTCCCCGGCCCGGCGGCCGAAAAGGGGGCCTCGTCGTGGACCGAGGGCTCCGGAAGCAGGAGAAATTTTTCGGATTCTTTATCCGGGCTCCCGATCTCCGGGTCGGCGGCCACCCGCTCCCGGCCGACGCGGAAGGCCTCGCTGATCGTTTTCCCCTGGAGCAGCGCGAAATAGAATTGATAGGCGAAGACCCGGGCGGCCCGGTCAAAGACGGGGTCTTTCAGCCGGACCGCCACCACGTGGGGGACCCCGGCCCGGACAAAGGCCTCGCCCGCCTTTCGGGAATGACAGGCGGAGACCACCGCCAGCCGGACCGTCGGGGCTCCGCCGGCCCGGATCAGACGGGCCAGGGTTTCGGTGTCCAGGGGATGGATGAGCCCCCGCTCGGTTTCAAAGGCGAGGCAGTCGGGATGGCCGTGGCCGGAGTAGTGAAGGATACTCGTCCCCCGGCTGATCTCCTCCTGGAGGCGGTCCACGGTGGCCGGCCCGAACCAGACGTTCACGGCGAGGCCCGCGTCGTCGAGGGCGGATCTGAGGACCTCGCGCTCGGCGGTGAAATCGAGCCGGTTGATGGGCCGGCCGGACCGGTTCACCAGCGGGTCCGAGTAGAAGACGCTGAAGCGGATGGCATGGGTGTCGGAATCAGTGGATGTCGGCATGGTCCTCCCCGGTCAATGGTTGTCGGGCTTGCGGTCGGTTCCCGCCTTTCATATCGGTTCCGGCGCCGGATTTCAAGAGGAGTTTGACATTCGGCCCGGTTCCACTTCCCTTTAGGGAAGGGAGGGTATAGGGGGTAGGTTTGATGGAGGGGGGCTGGGCCGCCATGGCTTTACAATGCTGGGGCAAATCCATTGCGTTTTCGTTTGATAGTGTAACGCCATGGTGTTATAATGTTATAAACTTATGGAGGTGAGCCATGCCGGCATTATCAAAACGTTCTACCATTTATTTGGATCCCGATCTTCATAAGGCGTTAAAGCTTAAATCCTTGGAAACATCCCGCTCGATGTCCAGGATAATCAATGATGCGGTTAAAGCGGCGCTTGCTGAAGATGCCGGGGATCTTGAAGCGTTTGATGAAAGACAAGACGAGCCGTTGATCAGTTTTGAAGAAATGGTCAAGAGCCTGAAAAAAAATGGGAGAATATAGAGTCTTTTTCAAAAGCTCCGTCTGGAAAGACTTCCGGTCAATTCCAGATAAACGATCATGACCGGG
>CAZWGY010000609.1:0-2440 GCA_964633575.1 uncultured Desulfobacteraceae bacterium | reverse complement strand
CAAACGCCAATCCGAATATCCGGCCAGGGTCAGGTCATTGCAATGGTTCAGGGCTTCCTGCCAGGTATAATAGGTGTCAACCGGCGCATCCTGCTTCCACATCAGGCCGGTTTCCGTGTCCGTTACGGTGCCGTCTCCATTGTCCACGTAAGCGGCCAGGGCGGCTGATGACCCCATGGAAAGAGATAAGATCACCGTTAAGATGAGTTTTCTGGTCATGTTGCGCTCCTTTGGGTTGGCGTTTCATGGCGGTTGAATGTCAGTATGATTACCCGCCTCCACGGTTTGCGGATCCTCGGGGGGCTCCAGATACCCGGCTCTGTGATAGATGGTCCGGACATAGCGCTCCTGGATGAACCGGCCGGGTCCGGCTTCCTCGATAAAGGCGGTGCTATATCCGGCCCGAAGCAAAATCTTATTGAAAATGGGGGCCTTGTATGCCTTGAACCCGGCTGCGTACCGCATGCCCCTTACATTTCGACGAAGCTGAAAGCCCAAAATCGCATTCATCAGCTTGGCGTCCTCGTCATAGAGCTCGACATAGCGCCCCATCCGGATAAAACAAACGCAACCGGGAAGGCGGCTTTTGAAAAACCGGACCTGGGTCCGGAAGTACCGGTATCCCCGTCGGGGTTTCAACCGGTCATGCAGCTTTCCGCCCCGCCAATCGAAAATCCGGCCCAGCCAGTCATGATGATCGAAGATCGACCGGATTAACCGGTGGGCGTTGGCGTGCTGGAAATGGGAGATGTAGGAGCAGACCACCCGGCGAAGCGCCTGGATCCGGTCCGGCGGGAGGGACAGGCAGCGGACCCGGAGCCGGTCGAAACGGATATCCCGGACTAGCTCGTCCCGGGCCAGGGCCAGCTTGTATTTCAGGTTGTTGACGACCCGCCGGCGGACCAAAAGATAGTCCGGGCGGACGATGTATCCCAGGAAATCGGCTCCATCCGAAACCCGCCGGAGCCGGCCGGGGTCCTTCAAGGCCAGCGACAGGCGGCCTTCCAGAAACCCGGCGATCCGGTCCCGCCACCAGAGCAGCCGGTCGGGGTCCGGGTCCACCAGTACGGCATCATCCACATACCGGATGTAAAACCGGCATTTCAGGGTCTGTTTGACGAATTGATCCAGCTCGTTGAGGTAAACATTGGCGAAAAACTGGGATGTCAGGTTCCCGATGGGCAGGCCCCTGTGGGGTCCCACGCGAAACAGGCTCTTGTGGGGCGGGATGAGGGACAACAGGGCCGTGTTCCCCTTGAGCTGGTAGTCCATGGTGGGATCATGGAAGATGATCCGCGCCAGGAGGTCCAGAAGGGGGCCGCTCGGGGTGTGGGATTGGAAAATGGCATACAGCCTGGCCTTTTCGATGCTCATGAAAAAGGAGCGGACGTCGATCTGAAGGTACCAGGCCGGCCGCTTTCCGTTCCGGGTGGCCTTCCGCATGAAGGTTTTGAGCCGCCGGACGGCGGCGTGGGTCCCTTTCCGGGGCCGGGATGCGTAGGAGTCATGGATGAACCGGGCCTCCCAGTACGGCTCGATGGCCCGGACAATTAGATGATGGATCACCCGGTCCCGGAAGTCGGCGGCGAAAATCTCCCGAAGCTTGGGGGACCGGGTGACGAAACAAACAGAACGGGATGGCTGGTACGTACCCTTCTGGAGGTTGGACGCCAGGCTCATAACGTTTTCGATCAGGTCGTATTCGAACCGGAGCGCATTGATCGTACCTCGTTTCCGTCGGCGGCAATCCAGATAAGCGTGATAGACCGACTCGACGGAGAGCAGCGGACACTTTCCGCCTCGCACCGCCCGGGCGTGGTTGTTGTTGCTCTTATTGTTGTTGTTCACGTTGCCGTTGTTGAAATTCACGTTCCACGCGTTGTTCGGGTTGTTGGCGTTCGAGGACGAGGACCTCACCTTCCCACTTGACGGCCCATGGCCCACCGGGCGACGATCATCTCGGCGCCCTGCATGTTCATGCCCGTTTCGGGCGGGGAAGGCGCACAGTGATACGTGGGCACACTCATCGACCCACCCCGGAGGATGGTGGATGATTCAGGCCTTTCTTTCGACTGCTCTTGAGCCATCCCTCACTCTGTTTGCACAGCGAAACCGCCAGCCCGGAGGCATGGCGGAAGCTTTCAAAACTGCTCAATGCCTTGGCTTCCTTGGCGAAAAACAACAGGGTCTTGAGCATCTCACAATGGATGAGCAGCTCCCGCAAGACCGGTTCCTTCTCCTGTACCGAATTGGCCCGGATAATGAAAAAGATGATCTTCCGGGAAAGGTCCCGGAGGTCCGAGCCGATGGTGTATTTGTCGTACCGGCTGAACTGTCTCACGGCATCCTGCAGGTACAGCGACAGCGTCATCGCCTTCTTGTAAATCGGGAGATGCTCATACCGGGCCACGTTTGGAGCCTTTCATGTTATTCCGCCCTG
>CAZWGY010000608.1:0-2458 GCA_964633575.1 uncultured Desulfobacteraceae bacterium | reverse complement strand
CACCCATCACCCATCACCCATCATCAGGCGATGGCCCGGCGGATGGCCAGGAGCTGGGTCAGGAGGTCGTCGAGGTCATCGAGCCGGATGGAGTTGGGACCGTCGCAGCGGGCCTGGTCAGGGTCCGGGTGGACTTCCAGAAAAACCCCGTCGGCGCCGGCGGCCACGGCGGCCCGGGCCAGGACCGGGGCGAACTTGCGCTGACCCCCCGACGCGGTCCCGGCCCCTCCGGGAAGCTGGACGCTGTGGGTGGCGTCAAAGATCACCGGCCATCCGATCTCCCGCATGATCGGGATGCTCCGCATATCGGCCACCAGGTTATTATATCCAAAGGCGGCGCCCCGCTCGGTGAACAGGATGTCCCGGTTGCCGGCCGAAGTGAGTTTCCGGGCGACAGCCGCCATATCCCAAGGGGCCAGAAACTGACCCTTCTTGACGTTGACCGGTCGGCCGGCTCCGGCGACGGCCAGAAGGAAATCGGTCTGCCGGCAGAGAAAGGCCGGGATCTGAAGGATATCCAGAACCGCCGCCGCCGAAGCGACTTCCGCCACCCGGTGGACATCCGAGATCACCGGCACCCCGACGGTCGTCCGGACCTTTTCGAGGATCGACAGGCCCCGGGAGAGTCCCGGACCCCGGAACGAATCGATGGCGGTCCGGTTGGCCTTATCATAAGATGCCTTGAAGATGAACGGGACCGACAGCCGCCGGGTCAGATCCCGCAGCCGGGCGGCGATCTCCAGGGTCAGCCCCTCCTCTTCGATAACGCAAGGCCCGGCGATGAGCAGGAGCGGGGCGCCGGGGCCGACGGTGATATCCGAAATTGTTACCGATTTCATAAGACCCGGATTTACCCCAACCGGAGACGATTGTCAAGGCCCGAAAACAGTTCTTGATCAGCCGGGGAGCAACTGTTATGATCCGAATCTTTATATGTAGGAGCAGGCCCCGTGCCTGTCCCTTTCGGTTTTACCCAGACGGAAAGCGAGCCTCCCGTTGCGCCGAAGCGAGCGAAATCTCAAGCCGAAACTGATTGCCATCGCGGCCATCCTGATTTGTGGGGCCATCGGGTGGCTGCTCTGGATCAAGCTCGAGGGCACCCCTCCGGTCGTCTCTCTCGACCTGCCCCGGAAGACCCTGAATGCCGATGCCGCGATTTCCCTGACCGTCGAGGACCCCGGCAGCGGTCTTCGCGGGGTCCGGGTGACGCTCAGCCGCAACGGCCAGGAAGCGGTCCTGGCGGAAAAGACCTACCAGAAGACCGATTTTCTTTCCGGCGGAGCCGTTCGGCGGGACCAGGTGTCCCTCACCGCCGACCCGGAAGCGATCGGGGGTGATGACGGCCCGGCTGAACTCACCATAACCGCCCTGGACCATTCCTGGCGCCGATGGTGGAACGGCAACCGGACGATTCTGACTCAGCGGGTGGTCCTCGACAACCGTCCCCCGGACCTCCGGGTGGAAAGCGACGCCCACAACATGTCCCCCGGCGGGGCCGCTCTGGTGATCTACTCGCTGTCGGAGCCCTGTCCTGAGCACGGGGTGGAAGTGGGGGAAAGCTTTTTCCCCGGTTATCCGGCGGATTCCGTCTTTGGCGAGGCGGACCGCGAGGTTTACATGGCCTTTATGGCCCTTGCTCCCGATCAGGGGCCGGGGACCGGGATGGCCGTCCGGGCGGTGGACGCCGCCGGCAATGAGGGCCGGGCCGGGTTTCGCCATTATATCCGGAACCGATCCTTCCGGGCGGATGTCATCGGAATCAGTGACGGCTTTCTGGATCAAACGCTTCCGGAGTTTGCCAACGATATTCCCAAAGCGGTGGGTGACGATTCGCTGGAGCGGTTTCTCTGGGTCAACCGGGAGCTTCGGCGGATCAACTATGACGAGATGACCGCGGCCGCTCACCAGAGCGACCCTCGGATGCACTGGGAAGGGCCGTTTCTGCGGCTGCCCAACGCGGCCCGTCGGGCCTCCTTTGCCGACCGGCGGACCTACCGGTACGACGATACGGTCATCGATCATCAGACCCACCTGGGCATCGACCTGGCATCCCTGTCCAGGGCTCCGGTGCCGGCGGCCAACGCCGGGCGGGTGGCCTTTACGGGCCGGATCGGGATCTACGGCAAGACGGTGATGATCGACCACGGCTTCGGCCTGTTCAGCACCTATTCTCATTTAAGCGGCATTGACGTGGCGGTGGACGACTCCGTGGCACGGGGCGACATCATCGGCCAGACGGGAAAAACCGGGCTTGCCGGAGGGGATCACCTCCACTTCGGAATCCTGATCCACAACACCTTTACCGATCCGGTGGAATGGTGGGACGACAACTGGATTCGTCACAACGTTACGGACAAGATCGAAGTGGTCCGGGACCGGTGGCGGGGCTGAGGACCGCGATTTGTAGGGGCGGACCTGCGTGTCCGCCCGTTCTGGGCAAACACGCGGGTTTGCCCCT
>CAZWGY010000607.1:0-2483 GCA_964633575.1 uncultured Desulfobacteraceae bacterium | reverse complement strand
AAATCTGAAATCTAAAATCTAAAATCCAAATGAGGAGTGAATCGTGAGTATGGAGCGTGTACCGATCACCCAGAGCGGGTATGAGGCTCTCCGAGCGGAGCTGACCCATTTAAAGTCCGTGGCCCGCCCCGAAAACATCCGGGCCATCGAGGAAGCCCGGGCCCACGGGGATCTCTCCGAAAACGCCGAGTTCGAGGCGGCCAAGGACCGCCAGGGCTTTCTGGAAGGCCGGATCAACGATCTGGAGTATAAGCTCGCAAGCGCCGATGTCATTGACCCGGAAAAGCTGTCCAAAGACCGTGCGGTCTTCGGCTGTACCGTGGTCCTGGAGAACATCGACACCGGCGAGGACGTCTCCTACCAGCTCGTGGGGCCGGACGAGTCGAGCATCGAGGCCGGGCGGATTTCGGTTTCCTCGCCTCTGGGCCGGGCGATTCTTGGCAAGAAACCCGGCGACGAGGTCATTCTCCAGGCTCCCGGCGGCAAGCGCTGCTACGAGCTGGTGGATATCCAATAAGTCCCGTATCGGCGGGGCTTGCCGCCCTGCCGCGTTGACCGCTTATGGTCCATCCAGAAAATGGATGGGCACCGCAAAACCTCGACGAGGAGAAAAAGCGTGGCGCGTATTACAGTGGAAGACTGTCTGGAGCATGTCCCCAACCGGTTCGTGCTGGTCCACATGGTGGCCCGGCGGGTCCGGCAGATCCGGGAGGGCTCGGAGTATCTGGTCAGCTCGCCTAAAAACGAGGATATTGTTGTCTCTCTCCGGGAGATCGCGGCGGAGAAGGTCAAGCTCAAAACCGTGACGGATTGAGATGGGCGCATCTCCCGTCCGGTCCCTGAACCGGTGCCTGGGCAAGGCCATCCATACCTATCGGATGATCGAGGATGGAGACCGGATTGCGGTGGGGCTGTCCGGCGGCAAGGACAGTCTCACCCTTATGTGGATGCTCAGCGATCGCCTCTCCCGGATTCCGGTTCGGTACGAGCTGGTGGCCGTCTATGTGGATCCGGGATTTCCCGGCGGATTTGCCGGGGATCTCGCCCGGTACGCCCGTCACCAGGGATATGCCGTCTGGGTGGAGTTTACCGACCATGGCGTCCGCGCTCATGGCCCGGAAAACCGGGAGAACCCCTGCTTTCTCTGTGCCCGGCTGCGTCGAAAGCGGCTCTTTGAGATCGCCGATGCCCTGGGGTGCAACAAACTGGCCCTGGGGCATCATCAGGATGATTTCATCGAAACCTTCTTCATCAACGTCTGTTACGCCGGCGAAATCAGTACCATGCGCCCCCACCAGTCTTTTTTCGGCGGAAAGCTGACCGTGATCCGCCCTCTGGTCTTTGCCGGCGAGCGGCTCATCCGGCGTTTCGCCCGGTCGGCTGGTTTTCCGAATTATGACAATCCCTGCCCCAGCTCCCGGACCTCCAGGCGAAGCGAGATCAAGTCCCTGTTGCACACCCTGTACAGCGGCAATCCCAAGATCCGGGGAAACGTCTTTCGGGCCCTCGGCCACGTGAAGCCGGAATATCTGTTAATCCCCAATCCCCCCCAGAAGCCATGATCGATATCCAAAGCCAGCCGGACTACCGCAATCTGCCCATCGACAAGGTCGGCATCAAAAACCTCCGCTATCCCATCACCGTTCTCGACCGGGAAAACGGCACTCAGCACACGGTGGCTCTCATCAACATGTTCGTTGATCTGCCTGAAAATTATAAGGGCACCCACATGAGCCGCTTCGTCGAGATGCTCAACCTGTTCCGCCAGGAAGTCTCCCTGAAGAAGTTCTCCGTGATCCTGAAACAGATGAAGGCCCATCTGGATGCCGCCTCCGCCCACATCGAAGTCACCTTCCCCTATTTCATCGAGAAAAAGGCCCCGGTGAGCGAGGCCCCCGGCCTGATGGACTACACCTGCCGGCTCATCGGTTCAAGTGACCCGGCCGGCCGGGTGGATCTTGTTTCCGAGGTGGTGGTCCCCATCTCATCCGTCTGCCCCTGCTCCAAGGAGATCAGCGAGGTGGGAGCTCATAACCAGCGGGGAGAGGTCCGGCTGAGCGTTCGGTTCAAGCGATTCATCTGGATGGAAGACCTGATCGAGCTGGTGGAACAGTCGGCCTCTTGCGATGTTTATTCTATTCTCAAACGGGTGGATGAAAAATGGGTCACCGAGCGCGGCTTTAAAAATCCCAAGTTCGTGGAGGATATCGTCCGGGATGTGGCCACCCGCCTGAAAGACGACGACAATATCACCTGGTTTGCCGTCAGCGCGGAGAACTTCGAGTCGATCCACAACCACAGCGCCTACGCCTACATCAGCAGCGGCCCGACCCCACGGCTTTAGATTTTAGATTTTGGATTTTGGAAATCACCCATCACCTATTACCTATCACCCATCACCCATCACCCATCACCCATCACCCATCATCTATCACCCATCACCCATCACCCATCACCCATCACCCATCACCCATCACCCATCA
>CAZWGY010000606.1:0-2495 GCA_964633575.1 uncultured Desulfobacteraceae bacterium | reverse complement strand
CCCCCTTCCCTTTAGGGAAGGGGGGCTAGGGGGGTTAGGTCTGAATGCCGTGTAGTCGAAATGATGATCAAGGCCGTCATGGGTAATGGGTAATAGGTAATAGGTAATAGGTAATAGGATCAAATACACCCATAGCCCATAACCCATAGCCTATAGCCTATAACCCATAGCCCATAACCCATAACCTAAAAGCGGCGGCGAATGAACACGAATCAACGACCCGGCCGCAAGAACCCGCCTTCCGCCAGGACTTCGAAGGCCGCGATATGGAGCTCCGGGTTGGGGTAAACCTCCACCTGCTTGGCAATCCGGCGCTCGAGGGACAAGACGATGTGGCTTTCCTCGCCGTGGAGCAGCTCGGCGATCTCCGGGTTGACCTGAAGGGTGATCCGGCTGCCCAGGATCTCCCGGACGTCCCGGAGCACTTCCCGGTAGATATTGTGACAGATGGTTTTCCGGGAAATGAGGTACCCCTCCCCCTCACAATAGAAGCACGGCTCGCAAAGCGTCCGGGTGAGGGATCGCCGGACTCGCTTGCGGGTCATCTGGATGAGTCCCATCTCCGACATGGGCAGGATGTGGGTTTTGCTCCGGTCCCGTTTGACCGCCTCCCGGAGCGCATTGAAGACCTTCTCCTGGTTGGTCTTTTTCTCCATGTCGATAAAGTCGATGATGATGATCCCCCCGATGTCCCGAAGCCGGACCTGATAGGCGATTTCCTTGACCGCTTCCAGGTTGGTCTTCAGGATCGTCTCCTCGAGGTTATGCTTGCCCACATAACGGCCGGTATTCACGTCGATGGCCACCAGGGCTTCGGTGAGTTCGATGACGATGTATCCGCCGCTCTTGAGCCAGACCTTCTTTTTCAGGGCCCGGGAGATGTCCCCCTCCAGGTTGAAGGCGTCAAATACCGGCTCGTCCCCGGTGTAGAGCTCCACCGACCCCTTGAGGCTCGGCATGAAAGTGTCGAGAAAGGAAAGGATCGTCTCGTATCCCCCCCGGTCGTCGATCACCAGCTTCCCGGCTTCGTGGAGGAGCAGGTCCCGAACCGCCCGGAGGCTTACCGACAGCTCCTGGTGGATGAGGGATGGCACCGGGGCGTTTCGGCACTTGGCCAGGATGCTGGCCCAGAGGTTCTTGAGAAAGCCCATCTCGCTCAGGAGCTTTTCTCCGGGTACCCCTTCGGCGGCGGTCCGGGCGATGTATCCGATTTCGTCATCCCGCAGCTCGCCCACCAGCTCCCGGAGCCGGGTCCGCTCATCCTCGTCTTCGATCCGCCGGGAGACCCCGATGTGCCTCGACGTGGGCATCAAGACCAGGAACCGGCCCGGCAGGGAGATGTAGGTGGTCACCCGAGCGCCTTTGGTTCCGATGGGGCCTTTGGAAACCTGGACCATGATTTCCTGTCCCTCGGTGAGCAGGTCCTCGATGGACACCGAGCGGGACCGATGGGATAAGGAAGGCGGGCCGGCCGCCTGCCTGTCCTCATCCGAAACGGTCTCCGCCTCGTCGTCAAAAAGGGCCTCGAAGTTCCCATCGGGCTGAGGGATGATGTCATCGACATAGATAAAGGCGGCCTGGCTGAGTCCGATTTCCACAAAGGCCGCCTGCATCCCGGGAAGCACCCGCTGGACCCGCCCCTTGTAAACGTTGCCGGCGATGTCGGAGTCGTTGTCCCGCTCGATGAAGAGCTCGGCAATGGTCCCCTCCTCCAGGAGGGCCACGCGGGTTTCATGCTCGGCGGCGTTGATCACGATCTGTCTGTACATTATGGCTGGGCCTCCGTTTTGACCACGCGGGCCTGCTTGAGTGTCTCTTCTGACAGCCCGAAGATCTCCCGCATCACCTCCTGGGGGCGGACCGCCGGGCCCCCGGCGGTGACGATCTCCATCCGGACCCCGTTCGGTGGCGTCAGTTGAATCCGGGTTACCCGTTGTTTGAGATCGATCCGTTGTGTTTTTCCCTTCCGGCTGGTCCGGTGCAAGACCGCTTCGTTCCGGCTGTTGAATCGGTCGATGGCCGCCGGGTCGAGAGGCTGGTCGTCGGCCAGGCGGATCCGGTAGGTGGTCCGCTCGACCGGGAGCTGTTTTCTCCCGACGGCCGGGCGGGGGACACACCGGCGGACCCGGAACCCCTCGGGCAGCTCAGCGTTGACGTCCCGGACCAGCGCCGCCGGGTCCACCTGCCGGGTCACCGTCAGGTGGACCGGCTCGGCCTCGCTCTCCATCCCGATGGGCAGAGGGTCGGCAAAGGAGATCCGGGGCAGCGGATGAAATCCTTCCGAGTATTTCACGGGGACCCCGGCCCGGCGCAGGGCCCGGGTGAAGATCTTAACGGTCTCCAGGTGAGCGAAAAAGCGGGCGTTGCCCAGCCGGGAGACCGTCAGGGTCAGGGGGATCGAGACCTCCGGGGTTTTGTTTGGAAAGACCTCCGAGGTTTTGTTTGGGAAGACCTCCGAGGTTTTGGAAACCTCGGAGGTCTCTTTGCTGGAAACC
>CAZWGY010000605.1:0-2511 GCA_964633575.1 uncultured Desulfobacteraceae bacterium | reverse complement strand
CCATCGGAGATTGATCCTGGACACCATGCGGGAGATGCTGGCCTACCACGACACCGAGCTCCGGGTGCAGTGGGCCAACAGAGCATCGGCGGAATCCGTGGGGGAGACGGTCGAAGACCTGGTGGGACGCCACTGTTATGAAATCTGGCACCACCACGACCGCCCGTGCGAGGGCTGCCCGGTCCTTGGCGCCATCCACACGAGGCGCCCCCGGGAAGGAGAGATGATGGCGCCGGACGGACGGCTCTACCATCTTCGGGCGTATCCGGTTTTCGATAACAACGGCGCGTTGATTGGGGCGGTGGAATACGGCGCCGACATCACCGAGGCCAAAGCGGCCGAAAGGGCCTTGCGGGTCAGTGAAGAAAAATTCAGAAAAGCCTTCGATACCGATATCGTCGCCATGGCGGTCAGCCGGCGCCGCGACGGTATGTACCTGGAGGCCAATCCGGGCTTTCAAAAACTGACCGGATACACCCACGACGAGATCATTGGCCATACGCCAATGGAGCTGGGCTTCTATTCCCCGGAAGAACGTGTGGCGCTGATTAAAGAAATAGCGGAAAATGGCCATCTGGACCGCCGGGAGCTGACGTTTCTCACCAAAAGCGAAGGATTGAAGACGATCCTCTTTTCAATCGCCCCCATCGTCCTCGACAACGAAGACTGTTTCTTGGCCACCATGGTGGACATCACTGAACGAAAAAAAGCCGAGGAAGCGCTGCACGCCTCGGAAAAACTCATCAAATCCATCATCAATGCGACGCAGGATGTGATTGTATCGAAAGACGCGGATTTCAAATTCCGGGTCGTCAACCCGGCCATGTGCAAACTCACGGGCCGGTCCGAGGCGGACCTGCTCGGTAAAACCGATTTCGATGTTTTTTCACGGGAACAGGCCGAACGGTTCCGGGCCGATGATCGGGTCGTTCTTGAAACCAGCCGATCCGTCGCCCTGGAGGAGTGGGTCAATTCCGTTGACGGCCCCCGATGGGTCAGCACCACCAAGAGTCCGCTGTTAAACGAACATGGCGAGCGCACCGGCGTCGTGGCAGTGGTCCGGGACCGGACGGAACAGCGGCAGGCGGAAGAAGCCCTGAAAAGAGAAAAGGAACGGCTGAACGACATCCTCCAGGGGACCCGGGCCGGCACCTGGGAGTGGTTTGTCCGGACCGGCGAGACCCTTTTCAACGACCGGTGGGCCGAAATCGTGGGGTACACGCTGGCGGAGCTCCAGCCGGTCAGCATCCGGACGTGGATGGACCTGTGCCATCCGGAGGACCTGAAACGGTCCGAAGCGCTTCTCCAGGCCCATTTCAGCGGCGCGTCGGAATACTATGAGTTTGAAGCGAGGATGCGCCACAAAGAGGGCCACTGGGTCTGGGTTCAGGACCGGGGAAAGGTGGTCGAATGGACGGCGGACGGCAGGCCCAAACGCATGACCGGCACCCATATCGACGTCACGGAACGAAAACAACTGGAAGCGAAGCATCGCCAGCTTGAACAGCGGCTCCAGCAAATTCAGAAAGCCGAGAGTCTGGCGAGGATGGCCGGCGCCGTGGCCCACCATTTCAACAACATGCTGGCCGTGATACTGGGCAACCTGGAGCTGGCCAAAGACGAGCTGTCGCCCGAAGAAAGGGCGTTTAACAACATAACCGCGGCGGACAAAGCGGCCCGGCGCGCCGTCGAGATCAGCCACCGCATGCTGACCTACCTCGGCCAGGATCTGGCGCCGAGGCATCCCCTTGATCTTTCGGCGGCCTGCCGCTGTGGTCTGGAATCCCGGCAAGGAGAGATCCGGGCCGGGCGCCGCCTGAAGCAGGATCTACCCGAGCCCGGCCCCGCGATCACCGCCACTCCGGCACAGGTGGAGCAAGTTTTGGATGCCCTGGTCGAAAACGCTTGGGAAGCCCTGGCGGAAACGCCGGAAGGCGGCATAACGGTTTCCGTCGGCGTGGCCGACCCGGCGGACATCGGCAAGGACCACCGGTTTCCCGCGGATTGGGAGGGCGAGGACCCTTTCTACGCCTGCCTCATGGTGGCCGACACCGGCAAGGGTATGGACGGGAAGACCATCGACGCCGTCTTCGACCCCTTTTTCACCGACAAGTTCACCGGCCGGGGGCTCGGCCTGGCCGTCGTTCTGGGGATCGTCAAGGCCCACGGCGGCTGCATCACGGTGGACAGCACCCCCGGCCGGGGCAGCGTCTTCCGGGTGTTTCTGCCCCTGGCGCCTGAATCCTCAATATCAGGGTAAACCCTCATGACCGGGGCACACGATCCCCCCCGCGAATGAAAATGGATTAAGCTATTGACGTCATCAGACGTCATCAGACCTCCGAGGTTTCCAAATTTTTTGGAAACCTCGGAGGTCTCTATTCCTCATCACTCAGCACTAATGTTTTCACGATAAACCCTCATGATCGCGTGTCCACAGCGATCACCCCCGTGCATGGCCTTTATCAATTCGCGCCTTCGGCGCTGACCCAGCCCCAACGGGGCGGATTG
>CAZWGY010000604.1:0-2512 GCA_964633575.1 uncultured Desulfobacteraceae bacterium | reverse complement strand
CCTTTCCCGATGACGAGGGCGGCGCCGTCTCCGTCCATCTGGACCGCCCCGACGGGGAAACCGTCCGGCTCGTGGTTTCAGACACGGGAATCGGTCTGCCGAAAGATTTCGATATCCGGAACCCGCCGTCCCTCGGCATGCGGCTGGTGGCGGGAGCCGTCACCCGGGAGCTGGGGGGTACGCTGGCGGTGGAACGGGACGAGGGAACGCGGTTCATGATCCGGTTCCCCTGTGATGCCCGGTAAAAAGACCTCCAAGGTTTTCAAAACCTCGGAGGTCCGGGGTAAGACTTTTTTGAAATAACCGCATGAAAAATGTTAAAAAAGATCCCCGAAAGGGAGGGACCCGATATGGCCCGCCATTCTTCAACTGAATCCGATAGATCCCAAAATACAGGTACATCTCAAAAGCTCGCCGTGGTCGGCATCGGCGCCTCGGCCGGAGGACTGGAGGCCTTTAAGGCGTTTTTTGGCGAAATGCCCGTTGACACCGGCATGGCCTTCGTCCTGATCCCGCATCTCGATCCGGACCACAAAAGCCTGATGGTCGAGATCATCGGCCGGCACACGGCCATGCCGGCTGCTGAAGTGGAGCAGCCCATGGACATCACGCCGAACCACATCTACATCGTCCCGCCCAACCGGAACCTGACCATCGAAGAAGGCCGGCTCGTTCCGCGCGAGATCTCGCGGCGGCGGGGGATCAACCTGCCGGTGGATTTCTTTTTCCGGTCCCTGGCGGCCGACCGGAACGAGCGGGCCATCGGGGTGATCCTGTCCGGGACCATGAGCGACGGCGCCATGGGCATCAAGGAGATCAAGGCGCGCGGCGGCCTGGTCATCGCCCAGGACCCGGAGACCGCTCAGCACGACGGCATGCCCCGGAGCGCCATCGATACGGGCATGGTGGACCTGGTGCTGCCCATCGAGGAGATGCCGGACGCCATCGTCAAGTTCATCGCCCACCCCTACATCCACGGCGACACCCGGGTCCAGGACGAAGATGAAATCAACAAGGTGCTGGCCGTAATCCACGCCCGGTCCCGCCATGATTTCCGGTGCTACAAGCGCAACACCCTCATCCGCCGCACCGAGCGCCGCATGGGCCTGCGCCGGATCGAAAAGATGACGGATTACGTCGATATTCTGAAAGCCGAGCCCAACGAAGCCGACGCCCTGATGAAAGACCTGCTGATCGGCGTGACGGGGTTTTTCCGGGAGGAACGGGTCTGGGAGAAAGTGGGCGCCGAAATCCTGCCGCCGCTGCTGAAAGCGGCGGACCCGGAAACGCCGCTGAGGATCTGGATTCCCGGCTGTTCCACCGGCGAAGAGGCATACACCGTTGCCATTCTGGCCCATGACGCCTTGGGCAGGCTCGACCGGCGGTTCAACGCCCAGATATTCGCCACGGACATCGACGGCGACGCCATTGCCGCGGCCCGATCGGGCGTCTATCCCGAGAGCATCGCCGCCCAAGTTTCCCCAGAGCATCTGAAACAATACTTTGTTCACGAAGACCATTCGTACCGGGTGTTGCGGAATATCCGCGAATCCGTGGTCTTTGCCGTGCAGAACCTCATCGGCGACGCGCCCTTTTCCCAACTCGACCTGATCAGTTGCCGCAACCTGCTCATATACCTGGAGCCTCCCGTTCAAAAAAAGGTCATCGAGCTGTTCCATTTCGCCCTGCGGGAAAGGGGGTATCTGGTGCTGGGCCGTTCCGAAACCGTCGGGCATCGCGACGACCTGTTTGAAACGGTGTCGAAAGAACCGCGGATTTACCGCGCCGTCGGGCGCAAGGGCGAACGGGTTAAGATACCGATATTGCCCGGGATGCCCGGCGGACGCGGCCTGCCCGGCGGCATGCGGCCTGAAGCGCCGAGGAAAATCGAAAACGAGCGGCCGTCGGCGTCGGCGGGCCATGCCGATGGCGAGAAATCCGTTATGCGCCGGCTTGAAAATGAGCTAGACGCCACCCGGGAGGATTTGCGGAAAACCGTCGAGGAGTTGGAGACCGCCAACGAGGAGCTGAAGGCCTCCAATGAAGAGATGATGTCCATGAACGAGGAGCTGCAATCATCCAACGAGGAACTCGAAACCTCCGGGGAGGAGCTTCAGTCCCTTAACGAGGAATTGAACAGGGTCAACGCCGAGCTGCGGGAAAAGGTCGAGGAGCTCGAAAATACCAACAACGATCTGGTCAATCTCATGAACAGCACGGAAGTGGTTACGATTTTTTTGGATTTAGAGACCACCATCCGGCGCTTTACGCCATCGGCCGGAAAACTCTTCAATCTGATCCCTTCCGATGTGGGCCGCCCCATCGGCGATCTGATCCGCCGGTTCAGCGACGAGGACCTGGCGGACCATACCCGCCAGGTCATGGAAACCCTCGCGCCAATGACAAAGGAAGTCAAAACCGACGATGGGCAATGGTTTATCCGCCGCATCCTGCCGTTCCGGACCCAGGACAACCGGGTGGACGGGCTGGTGCTGACGTTTGCCGACGTGAC
>CAZWGY010000603.1:0-2515 GCA_964633575.1 uncultured Desulfobacteraceae bacterium | reverse complement strand
GGGCCATCGAAGCCGATTCGCGACGGATTGTCGAAAAAAACTGGCGAACCAAGACCTTTCGGCTGCGTCTGGCAAGCTGGCTGTGTTTCGGCCTGGTCCGATTCATGATCGGCATCGCGGGGTACGCCCCGAGCAAAAGCCAAACCCTTTATAACCCAAAAAGGAATCATTCATCGTGAAGATCAAACCCATAAAACCGCTCCTGTCCTTCCTGAAATTCTCGGCGCGACCCGGCGGGACCAAATCGGGATTCGCGGCTTCACCACGACGGAAGCGTGGCGAGGAACCGCCGTTGCGCGCGGAGCTGTTCAGCGGCGACCAGATGAAACTCCACGGCAAGGCCCTGGCGGGTACGCATCAACTGAGCTCCGAAGTCCCCCCTGATGGCCTTCTGACGCGCCTGGCGGAAAATGAAACGGTCCTGATCGAAACCCGTGCCCTGCTGATAAAGGCGGTTGCGGCCAACTTCAGAATCGCGCCGGCCGGAGAATGGCTGCTCGACAATTTCTATTTGATTGAAGAGCAGATTCGAATGGCCAGACGGCACCTCCCCAAGAAGTACAGCCGGGAGCTGCCGTGGTTGCTGAACGGGCAGTCGGCCGGGCTCCCGCGAGTGTACGACATTGCGCTGGAAATCATCGCTCACGGCGACGGGAGAGTGGACCTCGAAAATCTGAGCCGTTTCGTTGCCGCCTATCAGTCGGAGACGATCCTGAAAATCGGTGAGTTGTGGGCTATTCCCATTATGTTGCGGCTGGCTTTGATCGAAAATCTCCGACGGGTTGCCGCGCGGATCGCCGCCGGCAGAATCGAGCGTAATCTCGCCAACCATTGGGCCGACTTGATGACGGACGTCGTCTCCAAAGATCCCCGGAACCTGATTCTGACGGTCGCCGACATGGCGCGGTCCGAGCCTCCCCTGGTGAGCGCGTTTGTCGCGGAGTTCACCCGCTGTCTCCAGCTTCAGGGCCCCGCTCTTTCCCTGCCGCTCACCTGGATCGAACAGCGGCTGTCCGAGTCCGGCCGGACCATCGAGGCCATGGTGATCGCCGAAACGAAACAGCAAGCGGCGGACCAGGTTTCCGTGAGCAACAGCATCGGCAGTCTCCGCTTTCTGGGCGGCATGGACTGGCGCGAGCTTGTCGAGACCATGAGTCATGTCGAGCAGACCCTGCTTGAAGATCCCGGCGATGTTTACGGCAAGATGGATTTTCCGACCCGGGACCGTTACCGTCATGTTGTGGAAAAGATCGCCAGGCGCGGCCCGAGCTCCGAGATCGAGGTGGCGCGTTGGGCGATCCGGCTGGCTCATGAACGCGCCGATCAGAAAGGCGCTGATGACCGAGGCGCCCATGTCGGGTTCTACCTGATCGACGCGGGACGGGCGGAGCTTGAACAGGCGGTGAAAATCCGCAAATCGCTGATTGACGGTTTGCGCAAGGCCGGCCGTCGGATGCCGTTGCGGCTCTATTGCGGCGCCGTTCTCCTGTTGACGGCGGTTTTCACCGCTGGCTTCGCGGCCAAAGCCCATGCCGACGGAATTCAGGGGTGGGCCCTTTGGGGGTTCGGCCTGCTCTTGCTTTTGGCCGGCGGTCATTTGGCGGTCGCCCTGGTGAACCGGCTGGCGATGTTGCTGGCGACCCCGCGCTCGTTGCCGCGCATGGATTATTCACGGGGAATTCCGTCGGAAATGCGCACTCTGGTGGTGGTCCCAACGATGCTGACGAGCGCTCAAAACATCGAGGAGCTGATCGAGGCCCTGGAAGTGAGGTTTCTGGCCAATCGGGACGACCACCTGCATTTCGGTCTGTTGACTGATTTTCGCGACGCGGCCGAGGAAACCCTGCCGGAAGACGCAACTTTGCTGGGGCTGGCCACGCGGAAAATCCAGGCGCTCAACGAAACGTATCGCCATTCGGAAAGCGATTATTTTTTCCTGTTTCATCGGCCTCGCCGTTGGAACCCGCGAGACCGGATCTGGATGGGGTATGAGCGCAAGCGGGGCAAGCTCTCCGATTTAAACCGGCTTCTGCGTGGCGACAACGAGGGCGCCGAAGGCAGCCGCTTCGCGCTCGTCGTCGGCGACACTCGGATTCTGTCCAATGTCAAATACGTGATTACCCTCGACACCGATACGCAACTGGCCCGGGATTCGGCATGGCGGTTCATAGGGGCCATGGCCCACCCGCTCAATGTGCCGCGCTACGACGAAACCCGCCAACGCGTAGTCGAGGGATACGGGATTCTCCAGCCGCGGGTGGCGGTGAGCCTGTCCGGAATGAACCAATCGTGGTACGCGCATATCTGCGCCGGCGAGCCCGGCATCGATCCTTATACGCGCACCGTGTCGGATCTCTACCAGGACCTGTTCGGTGAAGGCTCTTTCATCGGCAAGGGCATCTATGACGTGGATGCGTTCGAGCTGGCCCTGGCCGGACGTTTTCCCGAAAACCGGATCCTCAGCCACGATCTTCTGGAAGGGTGTTACGCCCGGTCCGGGCTGCTCAGCGACGTG
>CAZWGY010000602.1:0-2529 GCA_964633575.1 uncultured Desulfobacteraceae bacterium | reverse complement strand
AGGCAATTGATGTCACCCCCTCTCCTTTAGGGGAGGGGGCCGGGGGGAGGGGTTTAATGAGCCGGGTGAGACAAATGGCCCAAACGATGATCATGGCCATTTTTTGAAAACCTCGGAGGTCTCTGGCGGTGCTCATCCTTCGGCACTCATCTCCGGCACCATCATCTCGGCAAACGCTCCGTTTTTGACCTGATACACCGAAAAGCCATAGCCGCTGATGTCCCCGGCCCGGTCGAACTTGATGGTTCCCAGCGGAGTGGCGACGTAGGAGATTCGCAGGAATCGGGTCACGGAATCGTAGTCGAGGGAGCCCGACTTTTCAATGGCGTTGACCAGGGCCAGGACCGCCGCGTAAGCGTTCAGGTAAAACGGACCCGGCGGCGTGCCGTACTCCCGCTGGTGAGCCGCGATGGCGGCTTTGGCCAGGGCCCGGTCGGAGGTGTCCTGGGGGCCGGTGGCATAGACGCCTTCGGCGTGCTCGCCGGCCGCCGTGATAAAGGATTGGTCCTTCACCCCGTCGTCGGAGACAAAGGGGATCGTGAGTCCGGCCGTCCGCATTCCCCGGACCAGGCGGGCCGCCTCGGGATAGTACCCACCGTAGATCACCACGTCGGCGTCGGCCTCGCCGACAGCGGCCACGGCCTCGGGATAAGCGGTCGCGCCGGGCGCGACCGCCTCGAACAACACCACCTCGGCCCGCTCCGACTCGTCGATAAACCGCCGGACATACTCGGCCAGGCCCCGGCCGTAGTCGTCCCCGTCGTGGAGCACCGCCACTTTCCGGCTTTCCAGACCGGCCACCACGAATCGGGCCTGGAGCCGGGCCTGGGCGTCATCCGGGGAGATGGACCGGAAAAAGCCGGGGTGGGCTCCGCCCTGGGTGAGCGCGGGGTTGGTGGCCGACGGCGAAATAACCACCACTCGCCGGGGATCGTAAACGCCGAGCGCCGACCGGGTGGCCCCGCTGCACGTGTGCCCGAGGATCATTGAAATGCCTTCTTCCATCAGCTCCCGGGCGATGGCCTCGGCGCGTTCGGCGTCACACTGGTCGTCTTTTGCCAGTATCTCGATTTCCCGGCTGAAAACCCCGCCCTGGCGGTTAACCTCCGCCACCGCCATCCGGGCCGCCCGGAGGGTGGGGGTGCCGAGGGAAGCCAGGTCTCCTGAATGGGCCCCCACCACGGCCAGGCGGATCGCTTTCGGCTCCGATGGCGGCGGAGGCGGGGTCGGAGCGGATTCAGGGGCGGAGCGGGTCTCAACGGTCTTCGTCGAGGTTCCGTCCGAGCCGCCGCAAGCCGCCATAAGCAACACGATCCCGAAAAGGGCCGACCACCGGAACGGACGCCACGGTCGCCGAACGGTCCTCATAACGCCTCCTTTCCGGGCCGGGGAAGGGTGAACCGAACCGTGGTCCCCCCGCCAAGCTCGCTCTCCACCGAGATCCGGCCGCCATTGGCCTCGACGATCTCCTTGCAGATAATCAGCCCCAGATGGGTCCCTTCCTTGCCGGTGATCCCGGCCTTTTTGTAGGTCTCGTCGATCCGGAAGAGCTTTTTCAGGTTCCGCTCGCTCATGCCCACCCCGGTGTCGGCGACCGCCACTTCCACGGCTCCGTCTTCGGCCCCGGCCGAAATCACCACTTCACCGCCGGTCCGGGTGAACTGGAGCGCGTTTTTGATCAGATTCTCGAGAACCGTGTCCGTCCGTTCCTTGTCGGCGTAAACCGTCAACTCCGGCGGAATGGTATGCCGGAGCGTGATCTCCTTGCGCTCGGCTATCTCCCGAAAGCTCTCCATGACGGCGGTGACCCGCTCCCGGATGTCCACGACGCCAGGCGAGAACGTCATCTCCCCCCGCTGGATGTTGGCCCAGTCAATGATCTTTTCGAGCATCGCGATGGTGTCCTGGGCGGCCCGGTGGAGACGCTTGGCAATGGAGCGGATCTCCTTTTCACTGAAAATGGTCAGGGAATCGGCCAGAAGCCGGGAGGGGCCGATAATGGTGTCGAAAACATTTTTAAGGTCCGTGGCGACGATGGCCACGAACTTGTCTTTCATGGCGTTGAGCTCGATTAGCTCCCGGTTCTGGCGCTGGATGGTAAGCTGAGTATTGATCCGGGCGAGGACCTCTTTCTGGTGAAAGGGCTTGGTGATGTAGTCCACGGCGCCGAGGTCGAAGCCCCGGATTTTATCCTCGGCCTCGGTCAGCGCGGTCATGAAGATCACCGGGATGGTCCGGGTGTCCGGATCGGCTTTCAGGCGCTCACAGACCTCAAAACCGTCCATGCCGGGCATCATGATGTCGAGAAGGATGATATCCGGCAGGGCATGGCGGACCTGTTCGAGGGCTTCTTCCCCGCTCCGGGCCAAAAGCGTTTCGAATCCCCTCTCGTCGAGGTACTCAAGGAGAAGCTGGAGATTGGTGGGATTGTCGTCCACCACCAGGACGGTCCCGCTTCTGGTTTGACGCTCTGTCATAATAAATCCTTATATCTGGGTTTCGATAAATCCTCGCGGATCGATGTCGTTG
>CAZWGY010000601.1:0-2530 GCA_964633575.1 uncultured Desulfobacteraceae bacterium | reverse complement strand
TTGAAAGTGCTGAGTCCTCATCACTCAGTCCTCAGTCCTCATCACTCATCACTCACAGCGGAACCACCATCATTTTTCCGGCCAGCTCCTGAAGGCTCACGTCCACGTCGTAAACTTCGCTGATAATGTCGGCCGTGAGCTCGCCCCGATCGACCAGAGCGTGGACCCGGCCGTTCTTGAGGAACAAAAACGAATCGGCAAAGCGGAGCGCGAGGTTCAGGTCGTGGATGGAGACCGCCGCCGACAGCCCTCCGTCGGAAACGATCTCGCGGATCAGCCGCATCACCTCCAACTGGTTTTTGAGATCCAGGTTGCTGGTGGGCTCATCCAGGAGGAGAAGGCGGGGCGACTGGGCCAGGGCTCGGGCGATAACCACCTTTTGGGCCTCCCCGCCGCTGAGGTCCCGCACGGGACGCAGAGCCATCCCGGACAGGCCCATCCGGTCCAGGACGGTCTCCACCGTCTTGTGGTCCGAGTCGGAAACGGTCCAGCCGATATGGGGCTTCCGGCCCAGCAAGACCGCCTCATAGACGTTCAACAGGGTGTCGGGATGACGCTGGGGGACATACCCCACCCGCCGGGCCACCGCCGCCCCGGACATCGCCGACAGGTCCTCGCCGTCCAGGAAAACCGCTCCGGCCCACGGCGGAAGGACTCGGTTGATGCACTTGAGCAGCGTTGACTTGCCGGCCCCGTTGACTCCCAGGACCGCCAGGATTTGGCCCGCTTCGATGGTAAAGCCGACTCCATCGAGCACCGGGTGGCTGTTATAGGAAAACCGGATGCCGGAAACGTCCAGTATCATCGGTAGCCCCTGATGAGGAGATAGAGGAAAGTCGGCGCGCCGAGAAACGAGGTGACCACCCCCACCGGCAACGCTCCGGAGCCCACCAGAATCCGGCCGAAGGTGTCGGCGGACAGGAGCAACAGGGCGCCCAGCAGCGCGGAAAAGGGGATGAGCAGCCCATGGTCGGCGCCCACCAGCCGACGGGCGATATGCGGCGCGATCAGGCCCACAAAGGCGATGACCCCATGGAAGGCGGTGGCCAGGGCCGCCACCAGAGCGGCGGTCATCATCCCTTCCAGCCGGACCCGATCCACGTTCACGCCCAGACCCCGAGCGGTCTCCTCACCGGATGCCAGGGCGTTCAAGTCCCACCGCCGGACCATCCAGTAAACGGTGGCCGCTCCGGCGGCAACGGCCATCAGGACGATTTCCGACCAGTTGGACCGGGCCACGTCCCCGAAGGTCCAGAAGACCACGGTCGCGAGCTGGGTCTCGGTGGCCACGTACTGGAGCAGAGTGGTGGCGGAAGCGAACAGGGACGACAGGGCCACCCCGGCCAGGATCACCGCCTCGGGGGAAAGCCGGCGAAGCCGGGCCAGGGCCAGGATGATCAGGGTAGCACATAAGGCCCCGCCAAATGCGAGGAGCGTCACGGAAAAGACCCGGCCGCCGAATAAGATGATGGCCGCCGCCGCCCCGAAGGCCGCTCCCTGGCTGATCCCCAGGGTGGATGGCGATCCCAACGGGTTTTTCAGCAGGGACTGGATGCTCAAGCCGGACAACGACAGCCCCCAGCCCACGGCCAGAGCGGCAATGATCCGGGGCATCCGGATGTTCCAGACCACGACCTGAGTGGGCCCTTCGGCAAGGCCGGCCAGAGCCTGGATCACGTTACTCACCGACAGCGGGTAGGCCCCCTGAGTAATGGCCAGCACGGCCAGGACGGCCGTGCCCCCCGAAAAGGCCGCGAATAAAACCAGCTTCCGGCGGACATAAGAAAGAAAAACGGCGGTGGCCGCCGGCGGCGACGGGACGGTGACATGAGGCTTATGGCAGCCGCGCTCCAACGCGGCGGCCGTCGAATCCGAATATGACATCAGGCGCTCCTTTTTCGGTCAGGCATAAAAAAAGCCACGAGGCCAGGCTCCCCGACGGGAGCGTTAGCCTTCGTGGCTGTTTGGTATATTGAGTGCCGGGGATCACGCCCCGGAATTTAATGCGGGCCGCGCCGCCAGGCGGGTCCGCGTTGTGCTTAAAGCCTGGCCCCCCGGATTCGGGCGGCCGGGCCGTGAGCGGCTTCTGCCGCTCCAATTAAGACCAAATTCATTACACCATCGGAGCGGACGGCGTCAAGGGATTTTTGAAGGAGAGGCGTATTCAATGGGGCCTCGATCATCGTTTCGGCCAATGAATGCCGTGAGGCGGCAACGGCTTATGGCCTGAGGTTTCAATCCCGGAGGTCTCCCGCCGTGCCGGCGCGAGGCGCTCCCAGGCGCGAAACCACCATTTCGGGTTGTAGGGGCGGCCCTGGGAGCGCGGGCGTCCCGCCCGCATATTGTAGGGGCGGACCCGCGGCCGCCCTGGGAGCGCGGGCGTCCCGCCCCGCATATTGTAGGGGCGGACCTTGCGGCCGCCCTGGGAGCGCGGGCGTCCCGCCCGCATATTGTAGGGGCGGACCTGCGTGTCCGCCCGCTATGGGCAAACACGCGGGTTTGCCCATACGATCATGAATCAGGGAACACA
>CAZWGY010000600.1:0-2532 GCA_964633575.1 uncultured Desulfobacteraceae bacterium | reverse complement strand
CCGATATCATTGAAAGCCTTCTCAACCTGACCCGGATGGAAAAGCCGAAGACAAAGCCTTGCGCCCTGGCCGATCTTGTCGAAAAAACGCTCAAAAGCTGCAAAATCCCGGAGTCCGTGGAGGTGGTCAGGAAGCTGCCGGCGGATGACGTGAGGCTTGAAGTGGACGCCGGTCAGGTCCGGATGGCCCTCAAGAACCTGATTCAAAACGCGGTCCAGGCCATGGACGGCGAGGGTACGCTCACGCTGGCCGGCCGGGTGATCAACGGGGATCAGCTCGAGCTGGTCGTCTCCGACACCGGCCCGGGGATCCCCGCCGGGCAACTGGAGAAGGTTTTCGAGCCGCTGTTCACCACCAGGGCCCAGGGGATCGGCTTCGGCCTGTCCATCACCAGGATGATCATCGAAAACCACGGGGGGACGATCCGGGCGGACGCGGTCCCTGACGGCGGGGCGACTTTCTTTTTGACCCTGCCGGTTGGAGCGGAAGGAGGCCGCAACGATGAATGATCGTTTCACTTGGAAGCCCCTCCGGATGATGGGATCAATCGCCCGCCGGTGTTGTCTGGTGGTCGTGCTCCTGTTGACCTTCATCCTGATGGCCGGTCGGCCGGTGGCATTCGCCGATGAAGGGCCTCGGCGGGTGCTAATCCTCCATTCCTATCATCAGGGGTTTTCATGGTCCGATACCATCCAGGCCGGGCTCGACGGCGTATTCGCGGAAAGCCCCCTGGAGATCGAGCTGGCCGCGGAATACATGGATGCCAAACGCCATCCCGGACAGCGGCTTTTCGAGATGCTGGCGGCGCTTTTCGACGCCAAATACCGCCGCTGGCCGCCCGATCTGATCATATCCAGTGACGATGACGCCCCCGCGTTTCTGTTTGAATACCGGAACCGCATCTTTCCCGGAATCCCGGTGGTCTTCTGCGGCCTGAACGTGGAGGATTACGATCCGGCCCTGCTCGATGGCCGGGACGGTTATACCGGCGTGGTGGAACGTCTGGACCTGGGCGGCACCATTGAGTTGATCCAGGATATCCACCCGGATGTCCGCCGCGTCGCCTTTGTTCACGACCGGACCACCTCCGGGCTTGCCGACCGGCGAACCATCGAATCCCTGGCCCCGCGCTATGCCGACCGGATGACTTTCATCTACCCGGACACCGGCACGGGGCTCACCGAGGGGGAGCTGCTGTCGTTCCTCGATGGGCTCCAGTCGGACACCGTCGCCTATTTCCTCGGCTTTTTCCGGGATCGGGAAAACCAATCCTTCCCGGCGGACTATATCATCCCGGAGATTTCCCGGGCCTCGCCGGTTCCGGTTTATTCCCACGCCGACGCTTTCCTGGGATACGGGATTCTCGGGGGAAAGCTGTTGAGCGCCGAGGTCCACGCCCGCGCCACCGCCGCAATGGCCCTGTGCACACTCGGCGGCACCCCGGTCTCCGAAACGCCGGTGCGGGTGGAAAGCTCGAATCGGTATATGTTCGACTACCGCCAGCTTCAGCGGTTCGACATATCCGCATCCCGGCTTCCCGAGGGCTCCACCATCGTAAATGAGCCAACGTCGTTCTTTGACCGGCATAAAACCGCCATCGGATGGGGGATGGTCGGCTTGATCGGGCTCATGACCCTCACCGTAGCGCTTCTGGTCAATACGGTCCGACGGCATCAGATCGAAAAGCGGCTGGCCGCCAGCGAGCGGAAATTTCGACTGATCGCGGAAAATGCCACCGACCTGATCTGGACCATGGACGCCAATCACCGGTACAATTATGTCAGCCCGTCCGTGACCCGGATATTAGGCTATAGCCCGGAGGAGCTGCCCGACGTGCCGCTGGAAAAGCGGTTTGCGTCCGGAACCCATGAACTCGTCAAAGAATCGATGTCAAAGCGCCAACAGCGCTGGAAAGCGGGATATCCGGACGACCGGACCAACCGGTTGGAATTGGCGCAGGTCCATAAAAACGGGAGCACGGTCTGGACGGAGATCGTCAGCAGCCCGATCCTGGATGAACGAGGAAAACCCCTGGGGATCGTCGGCGTAACCCGGGACATGACCGCCCGGAAGGCATTGGAGGAAGCCCTGCGAGACAGCGAGGCCCGTTTCAGGGCCATCCATGACGCGATGCCGCTGTGCCTGGCCTTATGGAAATACGACGGCGACGATTTTATCCTCTCGGATGTCAATCCCGCCACCATCGCGCTTTCCGAATCGAAAATCCAGGACCGGCTGGGAAGCCCGTTGGCGGAGTTCTATGCGGACACGCCCTGGATCGTCGAGGCCATTGAGCGGGCGTACCGGGAGCAGACCGTGCTGGAGGCGGAGCATCTTTACCAAATGCGAACGACCTCGCAAAAGCTTTATTTCCATTTTCATTTCGCCCCGGTCCCGCCGGATATGGTCCTGGCCATCTCCAAGGACGTCACCGAACGGAAACGCGCCGAACAACAGCTTGAAATCTATTCCCAACGTCTGGAGGAAATGGTCGAGGCCCGCACCCGTGAGCTTCAGAAAGCCCAGGAAGAG
>CAZWGY010000599.1:0-2533 GCA_964633575.1 uncultured Desulfobacteraceae bacterium | reverse complement strand
TGATTTCCGAACAGCTCAATCAATGCGTTGAGGCATAACGCCCGGTGTGCTATGATCCAGGGACGGAATCTATCCCGGGCTGGGAAGACGGGCCAACGGAAAGGAGAGGACCATGCACATTCAAACATCCGACCAACCGTCCCTTGAGCTGGGCTTCGGCGGGTATCGATGCAATTGGGGGGTCCACATTTGCGGTCTTTTCGAAACCGAGGCGGAGCGGGACGAGATCATCTTCGGGTTTTTGCACCAGGGCGATATGGACGGTGATTTTCAGGTCCACTGTTCCGCCGACCGGACCGAGGCGGATTTCAGGGCCCGGTACGCGGCTGATTTTCCCGACTGCGCGGCGCACATCGATGACCCGGACCGGTTTGTCCTTTCGTCACCGAGGTCGCTCTATTACCCCGATGGCGTCTTCTCCCCGTATCGGATGGACGAGGGGCTGAACGACCTCTACCGGCGGAGCCAAAAAAGCGGCCCCCGGAACATCCGGGCGACGGCGGACATGGCCTGGGCCCTCGAGGCGGTTCCCGGCGTCGAGCACCTGATGGTCTATGAATCCCGGCTGAACTACTTCATTCCGACAAAGCCCTGGATCAGCATCTGCCTGTATAACCTCAACCGGTTCGGAGGCGCCACCATCATGGATGTGCTCCGGACCCATCCTTATGCCATCAGCAGCGGGGTCATCACGGAAAACCCGTTTTACCAGACCCCCGACGACTGGCTGGCCCAGAACGCGCCGGCCTTTCTCTCCCACTGACCCCGTTGGCCGATGGTATCCATGGAGACCGCCCATATCGCTCATGATCTGTTTCTCCTGATGCTCAACCTGTCCCAGATCAGGGAAAAGCAGCGGATCATGTCGGTCTTTGTCGAGGCGGTCAACACCTTCTGGGAAGGGGTCCGTCTCCGGGAGGTGGACAAATCGGGTGGATATCCCGATGCCGAGGAGATCGCCATTGCCACCGTTCATCACGACTTTGGCCGGCTGGCCATCGAATGCGAGGCGGGGTGCGCCTTATGCTCAGAGGGACGAAGCCTTCTGAGAAACGCCGTGGGGATGCTGGCCATCATCCTGGAAAACCGGCTTCGGGGGGAGATCCTGTCCGATGAAAAGCGCCGTCTGGAGACCCGGGTCCGGGCCGGCGCCGAGGAGCTGATAGCGGTCAACGCGGCCCTGGCGGCCGAGCTGGCCGAGCGGAAGCGGGCCGAAGCCGAGCGTTCCCGGCTCGAGGCCCGGATCCGCCACGCTCAGAAGATGGAGGCAATCGGTACGCTTGCCGGGGGAATCGCTCATGATTTCAACAACATTTTATCGCCCATCCTCGGCTATGCGGAGCTGACCCTCGACGACCTGGCCCCGGAGACCGAAGCTCACCAGAACCTCCGGCGGATCATCCAGGCGGCGGAGCGCGCCCGGTCACTGGTCAACCGGATTCTGAGCTTCAGCCGGGAGGTTGACGGCGAGCCTCGCCCCGTGGACCTCGCTTCCGCCGTCAAGGAGGTGATCAAGCTCCTCAGAGCCACCTTGCCCGCCACCATAGAAATCCAGAGGGAAATCGACCCCGGCGCCGGAGCGGTTCATGCCGACCCGGTCCAGATTCATCAGGTGGTCATGAATCTCTGTACCAATGCCTTCCACGCCATGCGCGAGAACGGCGGAACCCTGAGTATCTCTTTGTCGGCGGTGGACCTGGACCCCGATGACCTGATCCCCTCGACGGAAGCAACGCCCGGAACGTATCTCAGACTCACGGTCCGGGATACGGGCGTCGGGATGTCGGCGGAGGTGCTGGACCAGGTTTTCATCCCCTATTTTACCACCCGGGGCGGTGCCGGCGGCACCGGGTTGGGGCTGTCGGTGGTCCACGGGATTGTGGAGCACCTGGGCGGGGTGATCAAGGTTTACAGTGAGCCCGGACGGGGCACCGCCTTTCACGTCTATCTGCCGACGACCGAGGCGTCGCCCCGCCGGACCGGCCGGGCGACGGTGGACACGGTTCCCCGTGGTGACGAGCGGGTGCTGCTGGTGGATGACGAGCCCGAGACGGTGATGGTCCTCGACCGGATGCTGAGACGCCTTGGATACCGGGTCACCGCGACGACCGACCCCCGTGAGGCGCTGGCCCGGTTCCGTGAGGCGCCGGACGCCTTCGACCTCGTGCTCACCGACACCACCATGCCGCACCTCACCGGCGTGGTCCTGTCCCGGAAGATTCTCCGGGTCCGGCCGGAGATGCCCATTATCCTCTGCACCGGCTTCAGCGAGCTGATCACCGAGGACCAGGCCCGGTCCATCGGAGTCCGGGCATTTCTCATGAAACCCCTGATGACCGCTGATCTCGCCCGGACCGTCCGGGAGGTTCTGGACGAGCCGCCGCCGACGGGAACGAAAGACCTCCGGGGTTTCCAATAACCCCTCATGACCGGAGCGTGGAACACGATCATTCCCAGGCATGAAAATGGTTTTTAACCGTTCAGAGCCGCGACCGTCAGGGAGCGTATTTTCGACGTTCGATCGGCCCGCCGA
>CAZWGY010000598.1:0-2540 GCA_964633575.1 uncultured Desulfobacteraceae bacterium | reverse complement strand
ATGAGCGGGTTGAGCTCATCGATGGAGAGATCGTCTATCGGCCCATGGCCCGGTCCGAACACGCATTGGTTCAGTCCGGTATCTCCGATGAGATATCGCCTTTCAAGCGTAAAGAGGGACCGGATGGATGGTGGATCATGACCGAAGTCAGTGTCTGCTATAATGAGCACCAATGCCCCTGCCACGATTTGGCCGGCTGGCGGAAATCCCGGGTCCCGAATCGGCCGACCGGGTTGATGCGCATCCCGCCGGATTGGGTCTGTGAAATTATCTCTCCCGGACACGAAAGTAAGGATGTCTTCCATCATCTCATAATGTTGCAACGCAACGGAGTCCCTTATTATTGGATCATATCACCGGAAGACAGGACGCTGATCGCCTACGCCCTTTCCGGCGGGAGCTACCATGTTGGATTTTCCGTGGCGTGCGGAAGCCCGGCGGCCCTGGGAAAAGTCAGGATACCGCCATTTGAGGAGCTGGACATCGATTTGCGGTATGTGTTTGGGAATGAAGGATAATCTCTCAAGACGGATGGAGGCGACGTGTCTCGCCTGACCGCCCTCGCCGAAGCCGTCAACGAATGGGCCGGGCGGATCTTTGCCTGGCTGGTGGTCGTGATGACCCTGATCATCATCTTCGAGGTGATCATGCGGCGGTTTTTCAACGCGCCGACCATCTGGAGCTTCGAGGTCACGGTCCAGCTTTTCGGGTTTTACTTCATGATCACGGCCGGCTACGGCCTGAAGCACGGCTCCCATGTAGCCATCGACTTTGTCCACCAGAAGCTGCCGCCCCGTGTCCGGGCGGGTCTGGATGTGGTCTCCTACCTGATTTTCTTCTTTCCGTTCTGCATTGTGGTCCTCTGGCAGGGGATCGACTTCGCCCGGACCGCCTGGGTTATGGGAGAACGGAGCGCGGGGGTGTTCGCTTTTCCGGTCTATCCCATCAAGACCGTGGTTCCGGTCACCGCCGGCCTGTTGCTGCTCCAGGGGGCGATCATCTTCGCCCGGCGGCTCCGGGTCCTCGTCGCGGGTGCCGATGCTTGACCTATCCCCCGAGATTCTGACGGTTCTGATGTTCGCCGGGCTGCTGGCCGGGATTCTCATGGGTCACCCCCTGGCCTTTGTCCTGGGTGGGCTGGCGGTGATCTTTGGATACATCGGCTGGGGACCTCAGTGTTTCTATCTGTTCATCAACCGGATCTACGCGGTGATGGGCAACTACGTGATGGTGGCCATCCCGCTGTTTATCTTCATGGCCCAGCTCCTCGACCGGTCGAAGATCGCCGAGGAGCTTTTCGACATTCTCCGCCACCTGATGGGTCCGCTCAGGGGCGGGGTGGCTCTGGCGGTCATTCTCGTCTCGGTGCTCTTCGGGGCCTGCACCGGGATCATCGGGGCATCGGTGACCACCATGGGTTATCTGGCTCTCCCGGTGATGATGAAGTACGGCTATGACAAGTCCCTGAGCGTCGGGACCATCTGCGCCGGGGGGACCCTGGGCATCCTTATTCCCCCCAGCGTGATGCTCATCATCATGGGCAACCAGGCGAGCCTGTCGGTGGGCAAGCTCTTTGCCGGGGCCATCATTCCGGGGATGATCCTGGCCGGGCTCTACATTGTTTACATTCTGATCAAGTGTCATTTCAATCCGGCCGCCGGCCCGCCGGTTTCGGCGGCGGAGCGGGCGGCCATGCCCATGCGCCGGGTCTGGCTCCGGGCGCTGAAATCCCTGGTCCCGCCCCTGATCCTGATACTCGGGGTTTTGGGGTCGATCTTCGCCGGGGTGGCCACTCCCACCGAGGCTTCGGGGGTCGGGGCCTTCCTTTCCCTGGTGATGATCGTGGCTTACGGCCGGTTCACTTTCAAGGGGCTTTACGAGGCCGTGATCGAAACGGCCAAGGCATCCACCATGGTTATCACGGTCATCGCCGGAGCCACCTGCTTTACCGGGGTTTTCATGGGGATCGGCGGCGGCCGGGTGGTCGAGGGGCTCCTCTTGGGTTTGGGGCTGGGAAAGTGGGGGACCTTCATCGTAATGATGCTCATCACCTTCGTCCTCGGCTTTTTTATCGACTGGGTGGGGATCGTGATGATCACCTTTCCCGTTTTTTTACCCATTGCCGACGGACTTGGCTTTGACAAGCTCTGGTTCGTGGTGATCATGGCCGTGATGCTCCAGGACTCGTTTCTCACGCCGCCCTTCGGCTACGCCCTCTTTTACATCAAGGGGGTGGCGCCGCCGGAGATCAGGATGGGCGACATCTACCGGGGCATCCACGTTTTCTGGTTTCTCATGGAGATCGGCCTTATCTTATGCGTGCTGTTTCCCCGGACCATCACCTGGCTGCCCGAGGTTCTGATCAAGTAGGGGCGGACCTGCGTGTCCGCCCGCGATGTGTAGGGGCGGACCTGCGTGTCCGCCCGCGATGTGTAGGGGCGGACCTGCGTGTCCGCCCGCGATGGGCAACCACGAGGGGTTGCCCCATAAGGTGAGACCTCCGAGGTTTTGTTTGGGAAGACCTCCGAGGTTTTGTTTGG
>CAZWGY010000597.1:0-2547 GCA_964633575.1 uncultured Desulfobacteraceae bacterium | reverse complement strand
CAATTTCAGCCCCGCCCGGAACCCGAGGAGACATGATGACCCTGACATACACTGACCCCCGGCTTGTTGCCATCGAGCGGAAGGTGATCGAGGGAGCCCGCCTGAGCCGGGCCGACGGCATCGCCCTCTTCCGGAGCCCGGACCTGGTGGGCGTCGGGCGCCTGGCCGACACGGTCCGCCGGCGCCGGCACGGCGACGCGGCCTACTTCGTCTATAACCAGCACGTGAACTACACCAACGTCTGCGTCAACCAGTGCCGGTTCTGCGCTTATGCCCGGAAGGCGGGAGACGACGGCGCCTTTACCCTCAGCCCGGCGGATGTCCGGGACCGGCTTCTGGAACGGATCGACGAGCCGGTCCGGGAGCTTCACGTGGTGGGGGGCCTCAACCCGGCCCTCGGTTTCGATTACTACCTCGAGCTCCTCGGGACCCTCCGGTCGGTCCGCCCCGAGGCCACCATCAAGGCTTTTACCGCCGTGGAGATCGACTATCTTTCCCGGACCGCCGGCCTGACGCTATCGGAGACGGTGGCCCGGCTCAAGGCGGCCGGCCTGGGCATGATGCCGGGGGGCGGGGCCGAGGTGATGAGCCCCCGGGTCCGGGAGGCCCTCTACCCCCGGAAGATCGACGGGGATCGCTGGCTGGAGATCATGGCCGTTGTCCACGAGGCCGGGCTTCCCACCAACGCGACGCTCCTCTACGGCCACATCGAAACGGTCGAGGAGCGGGTGGATCACCTGATCCGGCTCCGGGAGCTCCAGGACCGGACCGGCGGGTTTTCGGCCTTTATCCCCCTGGCCTTCCATTCATCCAACACCCGGCTGGCCCACCTTCCGCCCACGGCGGCCGCGGACGACCTCAAGACGGTGGCCGCCGCCCGGCTGATCCTCGACAACTTCGACCACATCAAGGCCTACTGGGTAATGATCGGCGAGAAGCTCGCCCAGGTCGCCCTGGGCTTCGGTGCCGACGACCTCGACGGGACCATCATTGAAGAGCGGATCACCCATGAGGCCGGGGCGACATCGGCCGTGGGGCTGACCCGGCACCGGATGATCCGCCTGATCCGGGCCGCCGGGTTTTCGCCGGTGGAGCGAGACTCCTTTTACCGCCCCGTCCCGCCATCCGCCGCCTGGTGCCCTCACCCAACCCGGTCCGGGGCCGCCCCGCCGGCGGAGCCCCTGCTCCCCGCCCGGATCGACGACGCGACCGCCCGACGGCTCCTCGCCCAGGCCGACCTGATCACCCTCGGCCGTCTGGCTCACCGAAAGCGCCTGGACCGGCACCCCGACCCGACCGTCACCTACGTGGTGGACCGGAACATCAACTACACCAACATCTGCCTGTCCGGGTGCCGGTTTTGCGCCTTTTTCCGGCCCCCCGGCCATCCCGAGGGCTACCTGATCGACGAGGCGGCCCTGGCCCAAAAGATCGAGGAAACCCTGGATCTGGGCGGCACCCAGATTCTACTCCAGGGCGGCATCCACCCGGACCTCGGGATCGACTATTACGAGCGGCTCCTGGGGTTCATCAAGTCCCGGTACGACATCCACATCCACGGCTTCTCCCCGCCGGAGATCGCCTCACTGGCAACCCGGTCCGGACGGTCCGTCCGGACGGTCCTCGAACGGTTGATGGCCGCCGGGCTCGACTCGATCCCCGGCGGCGGCGCGGAGATTCTGGTGGATTCGGTCCGAAACCGGGTTTCCCCCAACAAGTGCTCGGCCGACGAATGGCTGGATGTGATGCGGACGGCCCACGGCCTCGGGCTCCGGACCACCGCCACCATGATGTTCGGCCACCTGGAGCGGCCCGCCGACCTGGTGACTCATCTGAGCCGGATTCGGGACCTCCAGGACGAGACCGGCGGCTTTACCGCCTTTATCCCCTGGCCGTTCCAGCCGGACCACACCCGGATCGACGTCTCCAAGACCACGGCCGTCGAGTACCTCCGGGTCCTGGCCCTCTCCCGGATCTTTCTCGACAACATCGACAACATCCAGGCATCCTGGGTGACCCAGGGCGCCAAGATCGCTCAGACCGCGCTCTTTTTCGGAGCCAACGACCTCGGGTCCACCATGATCGAGGAAAACGTGGTGGCCGCCGCCGGGGTCCGGTTCCGCCTGCCCAGGGAAGAGATGATCCGGCTCATCGAAACCGCCGGGTTTTCGGCCGTCCAGCGGGACTGCTTTTACCGCCCCGTGGCAATGGCCGACCCTCCGGAGGCCGCGGTTGCCCCCTGATCCGGTCATCCACCGGGCCGGATGGGTGGTCGTTGACCCGGAGGTGATCATCCGCGACGGATGGGTCCGGACCGAAGGGGGGCGGATCGTCGAAGTGGGCGCGGGGCCGCTCCGGAAACCATCCGTGGACCACGGCCCCGGGATTCTCATGCCGGCCACGGTCAACGCTCACACCCACCTCGAGCTTTCCGGGCTGGAAGGCCGGGTCCGGACCGGTGAGGGGTTCGGGGCCTGGGTGAGCGACCTCATCCGGGAGCGGGACCGGATCGGCCCCGACGGCCTCCGCCGGGCCGCCATCGAGGGA
>CAZWGY010000596.1:0-2550 GCA_964633575.1 uncultured Desulfobacteraceae bacterium | reverse complement strand
TCAGGTCGGTCAACATCCTCGGCATCTCCCGTGAAATTGGCGGTCAGCCGGGAGGAATCTCCCGGCACGGCGGTCTCGGCCCGCAGGCTATCATCCCGCAACGATCATTGAAACCCGAAACCGGCCGTGGTATGGAAGGGGGACTGGGACCGAGATACCTGAAAAGGACCATGCCCATGAGCGATGATAACGAGCTGGCCCGGTTGAAACAAGAAATCGCCCTTTTAAAGCAGCAAAACGCCGCGCTCCAGGAAAATCGGGAAGGCGGGATCACGGCGAGGGACATTGACGCCGAGGACGTCATTGTCGGCGTCAAGCAGCAGATCGACACCCAAATCATCAACGGCCGGAACGAAACCGATCCGGACAAGCTGCGGACCCTCTACCTCCGGCGGGTGATCCGGGACACCGACAGCCTCAGCCTCCAGGGCATCGACCCCAAGGCCGCCTCCTGCGAAGCCGAAGCCTGCATGAAGCTGGATGCGGTCTATACCGCCCTGTTGACCCACAGCACCGACGCGGACCATCCCGGTGCCGATCATGAACGCATGGCAAACCGGGACCGGCTTTCCGCCCTGGCCATGCTGGACCGGCACCCGTGCCTCGCCCTCCTGGGTGACCCCGGCAGCGGCAAAACCACCTTCGTCAACTTCGTGGCCCGCTGCCTGGCCGGCGAGCTTCTCGGACTTCCCGACGCCAACATTTCCCGGATGACCCGGCCCCTGCCCGACGATGACGGCGACGATGGGGATGAACCCCAGCCCTGGCACCTCGGCCGGCTCCTGCCCGTGCGGGTGATCCTGCGCGACTTTGCCGCCAGCGGCCTCTCCAAAGCCAGGGGAACGGCCGCCGATCTCTGGGGCTTCATCGAAGCCGAGCTGGACCGGATGACCCTCGACAACTTCGCCCCTCACCTGAAAGCCGAGCTCCAGGAAAATGGCGGGCTCATCCTTCTCGACGGCCTCGACGAAATCCCAGAAGCCGGCGCGGGACGGGAGCGCCTGAAGGCGGTGGTGGCCGACTTCCAAAAATCCTTCGACAACTGCCGGATTCTGCTCACCAGCCGGACCTATGCCTACCAGAAGCAGGACTGGCGGCTGCCGGGGTTCCACGAGACCGTCCTGGCCCCGTTTTCGGAAGGCCAGATTACCCGGTTCATCGTCCGGTGGTACGACCATATCGCCCTTCTGCGGGACATGAAACCAGAGGATGCCCGGGGCAAAGCCGAGCTCCTCAAGCGGGCCGCCCTTTCCACCCGCCGGATGCGGGAGCTGGCCGCCCGGCCGCTCCTGCTGACCCTCATGGCCAGCCTCCACGCCTGGCGAGGCGGCAACCTGCCGGAGAAGCGCGAAGAGCTATACGCCGACGCCGTTGAGCTCCTCCTGGACCGGTGGGAAGGCCGGAAGGTTGAGCAGCGGGCGGATGGCAAGATGGTCGCCACCGAACCGGGAATCGCCGAGCTGCTCGAGACCGAACGTGATCAGATCCGGTCCAAGCTCAACGAGCTGGCCTATGACGCTCACGCCGGTCAGCCGGAATTGCAGGGGACCGCCGACATTACGGAAAAAGAGCTGGTTTACGGTCTCCTGGACCTGAGCGAAAAAAAGAAGCAAATCCATCCCCGTGAGCTTATCCGGTTTCTGGAGCACCGGGCGGGGCTCCTGATCCAGCGCGGAGTGAAAGTCTATACCTTTCCCCACCGGACCTTCCAGGAGTACCTGGCCGCCTGCCACCTCACCGATCTCGACTACCCCGTTCAGGTGGCCGATCTGGCCCGGTCCGATCCGAGCCGGTGGCGGGAGGTGGCCCTTCTCGCCGGGGCCAAGGCTGCACGGGGGGCCAAAAGCGGGGTCTGGTCCCTGGCCGGAGCCCTCTGCTTTCAGCCCACCGACACCAAGGGCCTGACCCAGGCCGATGCCTGGGGCGCCCACCTGGCCGGACAAGCCCTGGCCGAATCGGCCGACCTCGCCAACATCAGCCAAAGGAACCGCGAGGTCTTCAACCGTGTACGGGTCTGGCTGGTACGGATTCTGAGCCGAAACCTGATGACGGGGGTGGAGCGGGCCGCGGCCGGGCAGAATCTCGCGGCCTTGGGCGATCCCCGGAAGGCGGTTATGCGGCTTTCCGGAATGCGGTTCTGCTGGGTCCCCGGCGGGCCGTTTCAGATGGGAAGCGATGAATACAGTGATGAAAAGCCGCCGCATGAAAACAAGTGCTTGAAATATGACTATTGGATCTCGCAATATCCGGTCACCAATGCCCAATACGCTGAATTTGTAAATGCCGGGGGATATAATCAGCCCCGTTACTGGAAAGAGGCGGAAAAGGCGGGATGGTGGCGGGATGGCAAGGTTAAATATTGGCAAGACGACAAGTTTTATGAAAAGCCGATCGACTATGGCTCGCCTTTCAATCTTTCCAATCATCCGGTCGTCGGCGTCACCTGGTACGAAGCCCTCGCCTTCACCCGCTGGTTGACGGATGTCTGGCAAGAACGAGGCATCATCCCGGCCGGTTGGTCCGTCCGGCTGCCGTCTGAGGCCGAGTGGG
>CAZWGY010000595.1:0-2552 GCA_964633575.1 uncultured Desulfobacteraceae bacterium | reverse complement strand
ACCCACTTGTTGATGAGCGCCAGAACCGTCTCTTTCCGGACCGGCTTGATCAGGTGATCGTTCATTCCGGCATCGAGGTAGCGCCGCCGGTCGGTGTCCATGGCGTGGGCCGTCATGGCGACGATGGGAATCGTCTCGTAGCCCCGCTCCCGAATGGCCCGGGCCGCGGCGACGCCGTCCATCTCCGGCATCTGGATGTCCATGAGAATAAAGTGGAACCGATCCGGATCAGCGGTGTACTTGTCCACTGCCTCCCGTCCGGTCCCGGCCAGCTCGATGTCGAACCCGGATCGGGTCAGCATCATCTCGGCCATTTTGCGGTTGAAGGGATTGTCCTCGGCCACGAGAATCCGTGTGGGGGAATCCGGGCCGGAGGGCGCGCCGTTGTCGTGAGTGTGATCGGTGATGGGCATGGCTCCGTTTATGGGCCGATGAGGGGCGGCTCGTCCGGGACGATCCGGAATTTCGGTCGCCCGGCCATGAGCCGCTTTTCGGCCATGCAGAAAACTCCCCGGCCGGTCATCGCCGGTCGGAAGCATCCGTTATCGGAAATACAGGCTGACGGGGCCGTGAGCCCCGACTGCCACCTTTGGACCAAACCGGGCTCCCGGATCAGGGGCCGGCTCATGGCGACGAAGTCGGCGGTCCCCGACCGGATCAGACTCCGGGCCGTCTCGTAGGCCCGGATGCCGCCCACCAGGATCAGGGGGACCCGTCGCCGTTCTTTGAAGGCCAGGGCCTGCGATTT
The DNA here is from genome assembly GCA_964633575.1 of uncultured Desulfobacteraceae bacterium. Taxonomy (GTDB): domain Bacteria; phylum Desulfobacterota; class Desulfobacteria; order Desulfobacterales; family JAABSP01; genus CAYNGG01. The sequence continues at coordinate 1,804 of CAZWGY010000595.1, read as the reverse complement.
ATAGTAAACGACTTCGGCTCCCACCGGTCCCCGCCCCCGTCGGGCCGGCCGGCGGTCGGGCGCCGACAGGGGCGTCCCCCCGCTCAGCTCCACCGCGTCAACGCCGGCGGCTTCGAGCATCTCCGCCGTCCGGAGACTGTCGGCCGGGGTGAAGCCGTCATCAATGAAATCCTCGGCGTTGAGCTTGACGGTGACCGGAAAGTCAGAGCCCACCGCCCCTCGAACGGCTCGGAGAACCTCCATCAGCAGCCGAGCCCGGTTTTCCAGGGACCCGCCATAAGCATCCCGGCGGCAATTGTAGGCGGGGGATAGAAACTGGCTGATCAGGTAGCCGTGGGCCGCATGGATCTGAACCCCGTTGTAGCCGGCCCGCCGGGCCCGCCCGGCCGCCGCCCCGAACGCGGAGACCACCCGCTCGATCTCGCCCTCGTCCATTTTGCTGGAGACCTCGGGGGTTTCCAAATTTTTTGGAAACCCCCGAGGTCTTTTGAGCTGACTCGGGGCGTGGATGCCGGCGTGAGCGAGCTGGAGCATAATCCGCCCACCATAGGTCCGGACGCTCCGGGTCATCCGAAGGTGCGGCGGAATCAGCATATCCCGGTCCATCCCCAATTGGCCGGGAGTGCCCCGGCCCTCCGGCGAAACATAGGCATGGCCGGTGATGATCAGGCCGACGCCGCCCCGGGCCAGTCGAGCCATGAGCTCGGCCAGGCGGGCTCCGGGACTTCCGTCGGGGTTGGCCATCCCTTCCCAGGTGGCGGATCGGATGATCCGGTTGGATAGGGTCAGGTTGCCAATGGTGGCGATATCGAACAGATCGGGCATGGACGGCTCGGGTTCCGAAACCCGCCCCGCGTCAGCAGGTCAGGTGAAAGCCCCCGGCCAGCGACTGGCGCGATGTCAGGAGGCGGTTAAAGGTCTGAACGGCCTCGGCGGTGGGGGCCGCGATCCACTCGATCCCCTCGTCTTCGAGGGTCTGCTTGAGTTGGTCCGTCAGGGTCATCCGCCCGGAGCTGCCGGTGCCGAAAACCACCGTCTCCGGGTGGGCGGTCAGGATGTCGGCCACGTCGCCGGTGTCCACCTGGTGGCCGCGACGTCGCCACCAGTCGGGAATCACCCGGCCGTCGATCACCTTGATATCATCGGTGTAGGTCCGGCCCTTGGCTTCGATCCGGCCGAACCGGTATCCGCTCAGCATGACACGCTCCGTTCCAATGTCAGGCTCATTTGATGGTTTTGCCAATCGAAAAGGCGTCTCCGATGAATTGCCCCAGTCCATAGTATTTCCGGGATTCGGGGGCAAAGAGGATCGGCCGGACGGCTTCGATATTCGGGAGGCCGTCCGGGCCGAGAACCTCGGGGTCGGCCTTGATATCCATCACCTCGCCGATGAACTGGGTGTGGAGCCCGATTTCGACGGTCTGGAGCAGCTTGCATTCCAGAACCACTGGAAACTCGGCGACATAAGGCGCATGGACATGCTCGGCCGGAGTGGGAGTAAGGCCGGTCTGTTTGAACTTATCGGTCGTTTTCCCGGTGGCGATCCCGAAATAGTCGGCCGCCGCCGCATGGGCCTCGTCGGGAATGCTCAGGGTATAAGCCCGGCTGGTCTCGATATTGCCGAAGCTGTAAGTGGCCCGTCGGAGGGATACGGTGACGCAGGGCGGCTTGGAGCAGCAGATCCCGCCCCAGGCCGCGGTCATGGCGTTGGGCCGTCCCTCGGCGTCATAGGTTCCCACCACCAGGACGGGGGCGGGATAGAGAAGCGTTTTCGGTCCGATGGATGTCTTCATGGGGTCCTTTC
>CAZWGY010000594.1:0-2554 GCA_964633575.1 uncultured Desulfobacteraceae bacterium | reverse complement strand
AAGAAGGGATCCCCTTTGACGAAGCCCGCGAGAAGCTTGGAATTTGACCCTTCCGAAGCTGAAGCCGACATTGTGGATGCGCCCGGTGGGATGACCAAAAACGAGAAGGACCCGCCTATGCATTTCTGAATGAAATTCAAAATAGAATCCGTTTACTTTCGGATACCTATATTTATCCCCCGCTATCCATGGAAATACCACCCTTACCCTCATCCATCAATTCCATTTAAGATCCACATCAGCCCCCCGCCCCTCAGATCCTCGCCCCGCCCGGCGCAACGCGGCAAAAAAAGGTTGACAGGTCCGCCGTTCCTGTAAGAATCTCTTTCATTTTACCTGAAGATGGTTCTCTAAACTCACCATTTTTTCACCTTTCCGATCTCGGAAACCTCCACTGACGGGATATCACGATGATTCACGATGATGGCGCCGAAGGCCCCGGCGGCCTCGACCGCGAGCCGTGCGGGATCGACAATCTCGAAGAGATCACCGCCGCGTTCAGATGTTCGCCCATTGGCATCTACATTGTCCAAAACCGGCGGTTTGCCTTTTCGAACCTGAAATTCCAGGAGATTACCGGCTACTCCGGCGAGGAGCTGGCCCGGATGCACCCTCTCGACCTGGTGATCCCCGATGACCGGGAGACGGTCCGGAAAGGGGCGATCGAGATGCTCAAGGGGCGGCGCCAGCGTCCGTATCAGTTCCGGGCCCGCACCCAGGGGGGGAGCGTCTTGCGGATCATGGAGTCGGTGGCCGGCATCCACTGGCGGGGAAAGCGGTCTGTTCTCGGGCATTTCATGGACGTCAGCCAGGTCTTTCAGGCTGAAACCGCCCTCCGGAAGTCGGAGAGGCGGTATCGATCCCTGTTCGAGCTGGCCCGGGAGGGGATTGTCATCGTCCGCTACGACGACGGGACCATTCTCGACGCCAACCCCGAGTTTCTCCGGCAGACCGAATTCGACGCCAAGAGTCTGTCTCAGCGGAAAATCTGGGAGATCGAGCCGCCCGAATTCCAGGAAGAGGCCCGGAACAGCTTTTTCCGGTTCCGGGAAAACAACGGCGGAATCGTCTCCTGGAGGCTTTGCCGGCAGGAGTCGGACAAGGTTTTGCCGGTCGAGATCATCGCCCAGCGGCTGGACATCGACGACGAGGACGCCATCCTCTGCATGGTCCGGGATACATCCGAGCGGGAGGCCATGATGCGGGCTTTGCGGCTGGCCTCCGAGGAATGGCGGAAATCCTTTGACGCCATCAGCGACGCGGTGATGCTCATCAACCCCGATTTCCGGATCGACCGGGCCAACCTGGCCGCTGCCCGGATGCTCTCCATGGACGTCCGCCAGTTGATCGGCCGGCAGTGCCACCGCCTCATCCACGGGACCGACGCCCCGCCGGACTACTGCCCCTACCTCAAAGCCCGAAAACGGGGGCTTTACTGCGAGGAGGAGCAGATTGAACCCCACCTGGGCCGGACTCTCCATTTTTCCTCGTCGCCCTTGAAAAACGACGAGGGCGAGGTCACTCACACGGTGGAAATCATCAGCGACGTCACCGAGCGGCGGCGGCAGGAGCGGGAGTCGGTGCGCCTGAGCCGGGACCTGGCCGACAGCTTCAAGGGGATCACCGAGGCCCTGAGCGACCTGGTGGAAAGCCGGGACCCATACACCGCCGGCCACTCCCGCCACGTGGCCGACCTCTCGGTGATGGTCGGCCAGGAGATGGGCCTGGACGCTGAAAGCATCGGCGGGCTGAGGATCTGCGCCATTCTCCACGACATCGGCAAGGCGATCATTCCGGCCGCCATCCTGAACAAGCCGGGGAAGCTCTCCGCTCACGAATGGGGCCTTATCCGGGAGCACCCCACCACCGCCTTCGAGACCCTCCGGCACATCCCCTTTCCCTGGCCGGTGGCCGAGATCGTCCATCAGCACCATGAGCGGCTGGACGGCTCCGGCTACCCTCGTGGGCTCCAGGGCGACGAGATTCACCCCTGGGCCCGGATTCTGGCCGTTGCCGACGTCGTGGACGCCATGACCAGCCACCGGCCCTACCGGCCCCGGCTGCCTCGGCGGACCGCCATTGACGAGCTGGCCACCGGGGACGGGCAAGCCTATGACGCGGCGGTCGTCTCGGCCATGATCCGCGTCATCCGGCTGGCCGACCGGCGGATCATGGTGGTGGAAAACGACCCGGATTTTCTCGAGGAGATGGTCGAGTCGCTCAGGGCCGAAGGTCATGATGTCACCGGCTACCGTGATCCGGCCGACGCTCTGGCCGCCTTCCGGGAGACCCCCCACCCGCTTCTCATTACCGCCATCGAGCTTCCCGGCATGGACGGGATTCAACTGACCGCCAGGGTTCGGGAATGCCAGGGCGCCACTGAGATCATCATCACCACCCGGCACGGCGGCAAGGACGAGGCCCTCCGGGCCCTTCGGATCGGGGCCGGGGACTACCTCGAGCACCCCCTCGACCTGGAACTCTTCCACACCAGCGTCAGCCGGGCTCTCCAACGGTTTTCGGGAAAGGCCAACCTCTGACGAAATCGAAATCG
>CAZWGY010000593.1:0-2560 GCA_964633575.1 uncultured Desulfobacteraceae bacterium | reverse complement strand
GACGAAACTCCGACAAATGGATGGCACATCTTCAGGGGCAATGTGGACGAGCCCCACGACGGGATCGACGACAAGCTCCCGGACCCGCCCCGGTGGCGGGATTTCAAAGGGGATTTGAAAAACGCCCACGAGCCGCCGCCCCTTGACGGAAACGATCCGGAAGCCTACCGGGGACGGAAGTACCAGGCCGGTCCGGAGGAGGTGGAGATGGTCAACGCCGCCCTCTACCTCCGCCGGCCCCTGCTGGTGACCGGGCCGCCGGGGGCGGGCAAGTCGTCTCTGGCCTATGCCGTGGCCTGGGAGCTGTCCCTCGGCCCCGTGCTCCACTGGCCCATCACCACCCGCTCCACCATCCAGGACGGCCTCTATTCCTACGACGCCATCGGCCGGCTGCAGGAAAGCCAGATGGGCAAGCCCCCGGCCGGAGGTGACCAGGCCGCGTGCAAGGCCCCGGACGTCGGCCGGTTCATCCGGCTCGGCCCCCTGGGCACGGCCCTTTTGCCCACAAAGCGGCCCCGGGTGCTCCTCATCGACGAGATCGACAAGAGCGACATCGACCTGCCCAACGACCTCTTAAACGTCTTCGAGGAAGGCCGGTTTCCCATCCACGAGCTGGTCCGGATGGGAGAAGACCACACCACCTCGGTTTACCCGTTCAAGGGCAACACCCCGGACGTAACGGTCACCGGCGGCGAGGTGATCTGCTCGGCCTTTCCCCTCGTGGTCCTCACCAGCAACGGGGAGCGGGAGCTGCCCAAGCCGTTTCTCCGGCGGTGCATCCGGCTGGACATCCCCGAGCCCAACGAGGTCAAGCTGGCCGATATCGTCCGGTCCCATTTCGGCGAGGACCTCGAGACCGGCGAGCGGGAGGCGTTGATCCAGGCGTTTTTGACCCGACGGACCCCCGGCAGCCTGGCCACCGACCAGTTGCTCAACGCCGCGTACCTCACCCTGGCCGGCATCAACCTCCGCCACGTCCGCGACGACGGCACCAGCCTCCTGGACGCCGTCCTCCGCCGGCTCGATGATTCGGTGCGACCGTAATGGCCGGGCTCTCCCATCTCATCCGGGTCCTCCGGTCCATGGACGGGGAGGCCACCGCCCGGGACATCGCCGACATCCTCTATCTGTCCGCCCATCTCAAGGGCGTGTCGCCGTCGTGGCGCAGGCGCGGTGAGGCCGGCCGGGATGGCCATCCCCCTGACGGGGACACGTCCGCGCCGGGTGAACGGGCCGGGGGGTCAGCCGATGGCCGGGAAGCGGCCGGGTCCCGGACCGACCCCGGCGCGGGCGCCCTCCACGCGGCCGGCGGGATGGCGGCCGAGGGCGAGCCGGGCGGTCAGTCGTTTCCGGCCCCGACCCTCCCGGCCCTGCCCGGCCGGGCCGAGATTCACAAAGCTCTCCGTCCCCTGAAGCGCCGGGTCGATTCCCGGGTCCGAACCACCACCGACATCCGGGCCACCGCCGATTTCATCGCCGAAACCGGCATCCCCTGCCCGATTCCGCGCCCGGAAACCGAGCGGTGGCTGGACGCGGCCCTGGTGGTCGAAGACTCCCCTTCCATGGCCGTCTGGCGGCGGACCGTCCGGGAGCTCTACGGGGTCCTGGTCCGCTCCGCCATCTTCCGGGACGTCCGGCTCTGGCGGTTCGGCCGGGATGACGGCAAACAATCGATCCGTCTTCACGAAGGCTTTTCCGGCCCCATGCCCCCCGGCCCGGGCCGCCACCCGTCGGCCCTGTCTCATCCCGACGGCCGTCGGCTCATTCTACTGGTCTCCGACGCCGTCTCCCGGACCTGGCACGAGGGCCTGGTTTACGACCGGTTGGCCGGCCATTGGGGCCGGTCCGCCATAACGGCCCTCGTCCAGATGATGCCCTACTGGCTCTGGGAGCGGACCGGGCTCGACCGCGCCATCACCGCCCGCCTGACCGCGGCCGAGCCCGGCGCCGTCAACGACCGCCTGCGGATCGCCGGACCCCGGCGGGTCCTTCGGGCCCTGACAAGGGAACGGGCTGAAACGGACCAGCCGCCCCCAACCCGGCGTTTGCTGCCGGTGGTCATGCTCTCCCCCGACTTTCTGGGGCCCCTGGCCGATTCGGTGGCGGGACGGCGGTACCATCATCTCCCCGGCGTGATCTACGACGCAAAGCGCTTTCCCGCCGCCCCGCCGCCGGCAGCTCAGACCGGAACTGGAGACCCGGACCCGGAAGCGCTGGTCCGCCGGTTTCGGTCAACGGCCCCCCACCCCGCCCGGCGGCTGGCCGCCTTTCTCGCCGCCGTGCCCCTCACTCTGCCCATCATGCGGGCCGTCCAGGGCAAGATGCTCCCCGACTCCCGGCAATACCACCTGGCCGAGGTCATGCTCAGCGGCATGATCCGCCGGACATCGCCCCGCAAGCAGTGGCTGCCCTCGGACGAAATCCGGTACGGGTTTTTCCCCAATGTCCGGGAACGATTGCTCACCGAAAGCCGCCGGGATGAAATCTTGGACATCCTGACCCTGGTCTCGGATGAGCTGTCCGCCTTTGTCAACGAGGACACGGGCCGGCGGGAATCCTT
>CAZWGY010000592.1:0-2561 GCA_964633575.1 uncultured Desulfobacteraceae bacterium | reverse complement strand
CCCCATCTCGCCATCCAGTCCATCGGCGGCCTCCCCATCAGCCTGGTGATCGGCGCCGTCGCCGCGGTCGTCACCCTCCTGTTGCTGGACAACAAGAAATTCCCGGCCGGCCTGACCGTCGTGGCGGGCGGACTTGTCGTCGGCCTGGCCCTGGGTGCCAGGATGGATTTGATCGGCGGTCTCGGGTTCAACATTCCGCGAATCCTTCCCTTCGGGTTTCCGGGAAAGGCCGATTTCACCTTCGCCCTGTTCGCTCTGGCGCTGCCGCAACTGCCGATGACCCTGGGCAACGCGGTTCTGGCCTACACGGATCTGTCAAAGGAATACTTCGGGGACCGGTCGGCGAAGATCACCAACCGGAAAGCCTGCGTGAGCATGGCGCTGGCCAATTTTTTCAGCTTTTTCCTGGGGGGGATGCCCCTGTGCCACGGGGCGGGCGGGCTGGCGGCCCATTATCGGTTCGGGGCCCGAACCGCCGGGTCCAACCTGATGATCGGGGGACTTTTTCTGGCGCTGGCGCTTCTGTTCGGCGACGATATCGTGGGGTTGCTCAACCTCCTGCCCATGTCCATTCTGGGCGTTCTGCTGGTATTCGCGGGCGCCCAGTTGACGCTCACCATCATGGACCTGAGCGAGCGCAAGGACTATTTCGTCGCCACCCTGATTCTGGGCATTACCCTGGCGTCGAATCTGGCGGCCGGATTTATTGTCGGGATGATCGTGGCCCAGCTTCTCAAGTGGGAGAAACTCTCCGTGTAATCAGAATCATAAAAATAAGCGAGTCGATTTTATGAAAACCATGGTTGCCCAACTGGCGCTGCTGTTCAGAATGGGACAGCAGCGCAGCAACACGCGCCTGCTGATCAAGTTCATGCTGGTGCTGCTCTTTTTTTTCGTCGTCTTCAGCGTGCTGTTTCACCTGTTGATGGTTTACGAGGGCCGCCAATACTCCTGGATCACCGGGTTTTACTGGACCCTGACCACCATGTCCACTCTGGGGTTCGGCGACATCACCTTTAACAGCGACATCGGACGGCTTTTTTCGGTGGTGGTGTTGATCAGCGGCATTGTTTTTCTCCTGGTCATGCTGCCGTTCACATTCATCCAGTTCTTCTATGCTCCCTGGCTGGAGGAACAAAATAAAGCGCGTGCGCCGAGGGCCGTGCCGGAAGACATGTCCGGCCATGTGATCCTGACCCATTTTGACAAGGTAGCCGTCAACCTGATCGAAAAGCTCAACCAATATGGCGTGCCTTATGTCATCGTGACTCATGAGCTCCAGAACGCGCTGGATTTGCACGATCTCGGGTTCAAAGTGGTGGTGGGCGAGCTCGATGATCCCCAGACCTATCGACGTCTGCGCATCCACCACTCCGCGATGGTTGTGGTGATGAACGACGATATCTTTGGCACCAACATCATCTATACCCTTCGGGAGGCGTCTGACAGCGTGGTCACGGTGACCGATGCGGATCTCGATGATTCAGTGGACATCCTGCGATTGGCCGGCAGCACCCATGTGTTCCAGTTCACGCACATGCTGGGCCAGGCACTGGCGCGGCGGGTGCTGGGGGTGAGCATGAAAGCCAATGTGATTGGCCGTTTCGACCGGCTGATCATCGCCGAGGCTCCGGCCATGGGCACCTGGCTGCAGGGGAAAACCCTGGCCGAAAGCCGTTTGCGCCAGACCACCGGCGTTACCGTGGTCGGTCTCTGGGAGCAGAGCCGTTTCATCATTCCCTTGCCCCAGAGCCGGATCGACGAATCCACGGTGCTGGTCCTGGCCGGTACCGAGGAGCAAATCGACCGTTTCGACCGCTCCATTGGATTTACAGCGAAAGAAGGCCCCAACCATTCACCGGTCATCGTGCTGGGCGGCGGACGGGTGGGCCAGTCGGTGGCCGCGACCCTTGCATCGCGTGGCATCGATTTCCGGGGAGTGGAAAAGCGAGCCAATATCGCGGCCCAAAATGCTCACTTTATCCAAGGCAGCGCGGCGGACCGGGACACCCTGGAAAAGGCCGGCATCCGTGAAGCGCCCTCGATCATCATCACCACCCACGACGACAATTTGAACATCTATCTCACCATCTACTGCCGCCGACTGCGGCCCGACGTCCAGATCATCAGCCGGGCAAGCCTGGATCGCAACATCAAGACCCTCCACCGCGCCGGGGCCAATCTGGTGATGTCCTTCAGCTCCATGGTGACTAGCACGATCATGAACCTGCTAAAGCCCCAGCGGATGCTCATGCTCTCCGAAGGACTCAACGTCTTCCGCGTCGGGTTGAGTCCCAAGCTGACAAACAAGGATCTGCTCAATATCCAGGTGCGCGAGACGACCGGCTGCAGCATCGTGGCCGTCAAAAGAGGCGATGAATTGATGATTAACCCGAACCCGAAGATTGTGCTGGAGCACGGGGACGAACTGGTGCTGATCGGATCGGCCGAGTCCGAAAAGCTGTTCAACGAGAAGTATCCGGCCGGTCACCCTGAAGCCATTGGAAACTCTACGCTACGTTATATCCGAAAGAGATAACCCCTCATGATCGGGGCGGGGC
>CAZWGY010000591.1:0-2577 GCA_964633575.1 uncultured Desulfobacteraceae bacterium | reverse complement strand
CAGAAACATCCGGATATACGCCGCTTCAGCCGATTGGGCATCGGCCGGGCCGCCGGATGGCGCCGCTGTGGTCATTCCAGCCCTTCCGTCACCGGCTGGAGCCGCTGATCCCGCAACACCAGAATCCGATGGCAGGGAATCTCCCGCCGCCGGATCTCCAACGCGATATCCTTTGCCCGCCACTGGGTGGTGATCACGATCACGTCAACCGGATGCTCGATCAGATAATCCGGGGACCGGATCTCCTGCGCCGTTCTCGGCACAAATCGCCCCACCTTCTGATCGTCCGAATCGACCACGATGGGAAAACGGTCGGCGTGGATGTCAAACCCATTGAGAAACGACGCCCCCTTCCCGGTCCCGCCCCAGAAGGCCACTCGCTCGCCCCGGTCGAGTATCTCCTCCAGCGACGCCTGAACGGATGCCTTCTGATTCCGGATCCGCTCGACATACCGCCGGGATACATCCAGAATCTCCCCCATCCGCTTGTCCGGGATCGGCCGGACAAAGGCCACCACCACCTCGTCGTCATACACCGCCCGGAGATCCAGGATCTCAAAGCCGGTGGTCTCGAACAAAGCCCTGAAGCTCAGCTCGGTAAAGTTCGAGACGTGCTCATAGAGGTAATCGTTGACCCGGGCTTCCTCGACCGCCTTATCGATCCGGGGAACCTCCGCCAGAAAGACCGGGTAAACCCCATACCGGTTGCACCAGTAGGCGATCTCCGCCACGAATTCCCGAGGCTGCTGGAGATGCTCGATGACATGGCGGCAGACGAGAAAATCGGCCGGAATCCGCTTCAATGTCTTCTGGGGAATGAAATAGTCCTTGTAAACCTCGAGGCCGTTTTTCAGGGCATTGTCCGCCTCGATGCCCGGCTCGAACCCGATACAGCGATTCCCCAGCCCCCGGTCGATCAGGAGCTTCAAAAAGCCCCCGTCCCCACAGCCGATGTCAATGAAGGTCTTGTTCCGGGCATCGTAGGTCTTGACCAGCTCATCGATGAGCTCGTTCATGTACCGCCGCCAGATGGCGGCCCGATTGTACATGAGATTGGAGTTTTCCTCATAGGGAACCCGATGATAGTCGAACTCGATGTTGAAGATATGTCCGCAGGCGGCGCAAGCCCTGAAATTCATGGGATAGGTGAGGACATCAAGGGCCTCCTGCCGGCTTTTGGGCAGGTGGAGCGCCGCCAACGGCTGGTCCTCCGGATGATAAATCGGGTAGGTGATGGGATACCCGCAGGCAATGCAGCTACGTTGCATGGCGAACCGCCTCCTCGAAAAACCGCCCCATCTCCGCCACCGCCTCCCGGTCGTCATAGAGCGCACCGGCATTCGATCGAATCCGCTCCCGAACCCGATGATTTTCAGCCGGATCCGTCGCCAGTCGCAGGGCCGTCTCCACATAGCCCTCGAAATCATCGACCACGCAATCCATGACCCCCATTTGCCGATAGGCCCCATGGGTCACCCGGCCCCGCATAAAAGGACCCGGCCAGGTCACGATGGGAATGCCGAACGCACAGGATTCATAGGTGGTATTGCCCCCCCCGAAATAGGGCGGATCAAGGAGGACGTCCGCGACCCGCAGGAGATCAAAAAACCGCTCGGTAGGCATCCGGGGCAGAAATCGGACCCGGTCCGCCCCATCCGGAAGGGACCTGGCCAGCCGATCGGACAGCATCCGCCGCCAGGGCGGATAGAGCCCCTCGATCAGGACCAGAATGCCTCTCGGGTCCCGCCGGAGTATCTCCCCCAGCACCCCATCGAAATCCGGATGGAGCTTGAAGAGGCTCTGGGGGCAGACATAGAGGTGAGCGTCATCGGACAATCCAAAGATGGACCGAGATGGCTCATCGGGCAGCGGATCAGGCCGATGATAACATGCCGGGAGCCGGCTCAACCGGACCAACCGCTCGGTGTAATGGGCTTCGGAGCCGGGCGGCTCCAGGAGCTCGGATGAGATGAAATAATCAACATTGGGAATCCCGGTGGTCACCGGATGGCCCCAGGTTACGCATTGGACCGGCGCCAGCCGGGAAAAAGCCAGAAAGGCGGTGATCGTGTCCATCCCGATGTCCGTGTAAAACAACAGATCCATCCCAGCCCCGGCGAGTCGCTCCCGAGCCGGCTCCAGAGCGGATGGCAGCACGACCACCTCATCCGCCGCCCCGTTGATGGCCTCGGCCAGCGGATCGTTTTGACCCGGAAACCGGAAGACGGTCACGACAAACCGATCCCGGTCAAGATCCTCGATAATCCCCTGGGTCAGACGGCCGATGGTGTGATTCCGGAAAAAACGCGACACCAGGCCGACCCGGATACGGCCGTCCGGCCGGGGAGATCGATCGGGTGCCGGGGTCCAAACGAGGTCCGGACAAATCCGCGTGTAGAGCGATGCAATGGCCGACTGGAGCGGCCGGTCATTCAGGCCATGATAGGCCAGGCGGAAATTGAGAGACCCGACCTTCTCGAAGAGGTCGTTCAACGGGATTTTCAGATCACGTCCCTCAAAGTCTTTGAGCGCGTCCTCGATCCGCCTCCGATGGTCCGCGATGGAAGCCGATGACTC
>CAZWGY010000590.1:0-2583 GCA_964633575.1 uncultured Desulfobacteraceae bacterium | reverse complement strand
GACCTGCGTGTCCGCCCGCTATGGGCAAACACGTAGGTTTGCCCCTACGATCCCGGATTTTGTAAGGGCGGCCTCCAGCCAACCGGATCGTTGCCCCGCATATAGAGACCTCCGAGGTTTCCAAAACCTCGGAGGTCTTTCCCGGAAGCGCGGGCTTACAGCCCGCCAGGCGGGCGGGACGCCCGCGCTCCCAGGGGCGCCCAACCGGCCCCCTGCGAAGTGGGTGGTCGAAATGATGATCAACCGCAATACCCGCAAAAAGGAGAGGGATATGCCGGCACATGAGCTTGAAGCCGTATATGGGTTTTTTAAGAACAAATCCATGGTCATGGAAGAGCTTGACTCGCTCTATGTACCCGCCGACAAAGGGCGGGGCGGGAAGCCGGCATGCAGCCGACTCAAAAGACGGCTTTACCAGGAGCCGCTGGGAAGCCTGAAAATATTGCTGGCCGGTTACAAGGGATGCGGCAAAAGCACTGAGCTGTTGAGACTCCAAAAGCAGATCGACGAAACGTTTGTGGTGATCAGCTTTTCCGTGATGACCGAGTTGGATATCCTGAATATCTCCTACATCGAGCTGTTCATCGCCACCATGGAGCGGTTGTTTGCATTTATCAACAAAGAGCGGGAAATTACAATCGACCCGCTATATCTGGAAAATATCCGAAACTGGCTCCGGTCCAAGGAGATCGAAGAGGTCACGGTCAAACATCTGGGCGCCGAGCTCCAGGCCGGCGTTGAAGGAAAAGTCGATATCCCCTTTCTGGCCAAGTTTTTCAGCAAATTCAAAGCGGCCGCAAAGTCGAGTGCATCCGTCAAGGAGACATTGAAAACAAAGGTCGAGCCGAAGATTTCCGACCTCATCTTCTACTGCAATCAGCTCATCCGCGAGATTAAAAACCAGGTGGGCCGGATTGGCAAGCAGGGGCTCGTGATTGTCGTTGAAGACATGGACAAGATCGATGTCCCCAGTGGAAGCAAAATGTTCTATGACCATTCGACCCAGTTGACCCAGCTCGACAGCCACTGCATCTTCACCTTTCCCATTGCGCTCTTGTACCACCACAAGTTTACCACCATCCGGAACAACTACGATGAATCCTTTGTGCTCCCGATGATCAAGGTCAGAGAGAAAGACGGGACGGATCATCAGTTGGGCATCCGGGTGATGGAAACCATCGTCGAACGACGGATGTCCCTGGAACTCTTCGAGGACCCCGAAATTCTCCGCAAAATGATCCGATACAGCGGCGGCTGCCTCTGGGACTTCTTCCGGATGATCAAGGAGGCGGCCGACAATGCCCTGGACGATAGCGATAACGTCATCTCCTGGAAAGACTTCAACGCCGCGTATAAGTCGTTGAAAGCCGAATACCGGTACACCATTGCCGAAAACCGGGAAAAGGGCTTCACCGTGGACGACTACTACGCCGCCCTGGTTCGATGCGCCGATGACCGGTCGAAAAAGCCCGACCCGTCGGAGATCATGCTCGATCTCCGCAACAATTTGACCATCCTCAATTACAACGGCGACGAATGGGAAGATGTCCACCCGCTGGTGAAGGATCTATTGGCTGAAAGAAAGGCGGAAACCGATGGCGTCTGAATCCGAATTCCAGGCCAAAATCAACAAAATCATAAACTTCTTCCGCCGGGCCGAGGGCTCCGGGTTCCTGTTCTGCCTCTGCGACAGCCTCGACTACATCCACGAGGTGATCCACCCGGCGCTCTTCGACGCGGCGGAACAGAACAGCCTGACGCTCCGGGACGTCTATCTCTCCTCGGACAACCGGGACAACTTCGTCTGGCGGATCCGGGAAAAGGCGAGCCTGGGACCGGACGGGCTCCTGATTCTCAATTTCAACGAGCTGGTCCGGATGTCCGGGGGCGAGGTTCTCCAGGAGGTCAACTACGCCCGGGAGCTCTTGATCGGCCTCGAAACCCCGATGCTCTTCTGGCTGGATACCGAAACGGTCAAACTCTTCGCCAACCGGGCCTCGGACTTCTACCAGCGGCGGGACCGGAGCCTCATCGAGTTTTCCCCGGACGCCGACGCCGCCGGTCTGAGGGAGCAGCTCGACGGAATTCTCTCGGCGATCCGGGCCCAGGACGCCCTCCGGGGAACCGTCCCCGATGCCGTGATCGAGACCACCCTAACCGCGCTCCGGCACCGGGAAAACGAGATCCGGAACCAGATCGCGACGGTGACGGGCTCCGGCGCGGTGGCCCAGGGGAACGGAGCGGTCGCCGCCGGGCAAGGGGGCGTCGCCATCACCGGCAATGGCAACACCGTCTATCAGGGGGGCCAAATCGAAGACGACGACTCGGCGCTCCGGATCTACCTCGAGGTCCTGGCCAATCAGAGCCGGCACCTCCCGCTCCGGGGAATCGACCTCGGGGCCAGTGATCCGGGGAGCGGGAAAGGCCGGATGGACCTGGCCAGGGTCTATATCGGGCTGGATACCCAGACCTACCACCTGTCCGCCCTGAAAGCCGCCGTCCAGCACCGGCGACTGGTGCTCCTCGGCGATCCCGGCGCCGGGAAATCGACCTTCGTCAACCACCTGGCCCTCTGCCTGGCCG
>CAZWGY010000589.1:0-2586 GCA_964633575.1 uncultured Desulfobacteraceae bacterium | reverse complement strand
TGTGTTTCGTGGTTTAAATCCGTTTTCATGCACGGGGGTGATCGCCGTGGTACGCCATCATGAGCGTTTATCGTGAAAATACGTGACCTCCGTGCTCCAATCGAAAATTTCAGAACCACGAATAACACGAATTCACACTAATTTTTAATTCTAATTTTGGCATCCTTCATATCAACCTGAAAGTAGTTTACACTTTCCGAAGTGCAAAATTCCTTTTTTTGCGCGGCTCTCACACTGTGACAGTCAGTTGCCGCGCATTCGTTCACGAAAAGTGTCAACTGAAAAATGAAGGATGCCCTAATTTTTTTCGTGTTTTTCGTGTATTTCGTGGTTTAAATCCGTTTTCATGCACGGGGGTGATCGCCGTGGTACGCCATCATGAGGGTTTATCCTCGAAATATCAGACATAAGCCCGGGGTAAACTTTTTCGCGCGCCTTGATCTCGACCCAAATTTCCGGTTTCTGGATGGACACTCCTTGAAGTTTCGGCCTCCTGGCGGGTCGGGTTGACTTATGGGCCGGAACGCGGCGAGCAGCCCCCGTTACCGGGTCCAGGCGGCCCGGCTCCGGTCCACCTTTTTTTTCACCAGGGACCAGGTTTTCGTTTTCAGGAAGGACTCCCCGCTCCGCCGGACCATCTCCGAAAACAGGGCCGTGGGCAGGGTCAGGGAGAGCTCGTCGGTTTTAAAAAACTTTCGGGCCGAGACGTCCCAGCCGCCCAGGACGGCCCGGGTCTCTCCCCTGGCGAGGTACTTCCGGGGCCAGGTGACCAGGCTCCCGCAGGCCGCGCTCCACGGAGAGGCCACCACTTCGGGGTCGTTGGTCACGAAAAAGGCAAGCTGATGAAGCGCGCAGAGGGCTTCGGGCCGAGCAAAGCAGATCACCAGCTCGGGCGCCTCCCCCGCTTCGTCGGCGTCCAGCGGCTGGACGACGCAGTAAGGCTTTGGGGCCGGTGGCGGGTCGATGTCGGCAAAGACCCGGCGAAGGGTGTCCGGAGACTCGCAATAGTGTTCGCCTTCCATCTGGTCGGGGACGCCCGACGAGACGTAGTGGATGATGGTCTCACTCTGGGGCTTCATAAACCCCAGCCAGAAGGCGGCGCCCGGACAGCCGAACCGTTCGGCGGAAAACCAGGCGGCCGCGCCTTTGCGCCGGGCCCTCCATAAGTGACCCAGAACGCAGGAAAAACCGCCGAAAACCGCCCCCCAGTCAACGGCGTTTTGAGCCTCCCGCTCCCGGGTGGGCAGCGGCAGCGGGTCCGGAGTCAGACCTTCGGCCGGTGGGGAATCGGCAAACCATAAGCCCAGGGGCATCTCGTCTAAGCCGATGCGGTCGATAAACTCGGGGAGCGCCTGGCGAATCTCAGGGGTCATGGGATCTCCTTTCCGTGTTGATGCGCGTCTTCTGAAAAAATCCGTTGAAACGGGGGACCGTTTGATTTAGGGTTCGGGCGGGTCTCTCCGGGCGTCCGACCGCGCCGGGGAGCCGTTTTCCTCAACCCAAGCCCCGACGGAGGTATTATGGACAAAGACTGCCTGTTTTGCAAGATCGCCCATGGCCAGACGGACACCGAGTTCCTCCACGAAGACGACAAGCTGGTGGTCTTCCGGGATATCAAGCCCCATGCGCCGGTCCACATCCTGATCGTCCCCAAGCGCCATATCCGTTCGGTCAACGACCTCACCGACGACGACCGGGAAATCCTGGCGGACCTCTTCATGGCGGCCCGGGAGATGGCCCGCCGCGAGGGGGTCGCCGAGGATGGCTATAAGCTCCTGTTTAACGTGGAGCGGGGCGGCGGACAGGTGATCTTCCACCTTCACCTTCATCTCCTGGCCGGCTGGAAGCGGTAGCCGGGATGGCCGCCGAACGTTCATCGGTATTCGAGGCCACTTACCGGCGGTATCTGGCCGACCTCGCGGATCGGGACCTCGACGCCGCCGCCGGCCGCCTGGGCCTGGAAACGGTGGATGGAGCCGTCGTCGTGCCGTTTCTGGGATGCCCCTTCCGGGTGTCGGTCGATGGGGTGATGAGTCCGGCGGGGGTCCGCCCCCCGTTTCCGGTCCGCGTGGTGATCCTCAAGTTTCTCCTCATTGCCCCGGATCCGGCGCCGGGGGGCCTGGAGTGGGCCGCCTATCGGGACTTCCCGGACGCGGCCCCCCTCCTGGGATACTTTGCCGGCAATGCCGAGGCCGTCGTGGCGAGGGAATTTACCGGTCGCCTGGATGCCCTGGCGGCCGCGGCCGACCGGCTGGGGGGCCGTCCGCCGGAGACTTCCTACCCGTATGACCTGGCCCGGATCGTGGACTTTCTGCCCGGCCTCCCGGCCCTGCTCCTGTTCAACGACGCGGACGAAACCTTTGGCGCCGGGGCCTCGATCCTCTTCCAGCGCAGGATCTCCCGCTATCTGGACATGGAGAGCGTGGCCATCGCCGGGGTCCTCCTGGCCGAGGCCCTGACTGAGGACTGAGGGCCGAGGACTGAGTGATGAGGACTGAGGGCCGAGTGATGTCATAGACCTCCGAGGTTTTGGGAAGACCTCCGAGGTTTTGGGGAAGACCTCCGAGGTTTTGGAAACCTCGGAGG
>CAZWGY010000588.1:0-2595 GCA_964633575.1 uncultured Desulfobacteraceae bacterium | reverse complement strand
GGCCCCCGCCAGTGGTCGTAGTGCCAGCCCGAGGTCCCCACGTGGATTCGGCCTTGTTCGGGCATTCCGTCTCCTCTCGGCTATAAGCTGATCTCCATTCCGTCATGAGCGATCCGGGCCTGAACTCCCCGCTCCCTGGCCGGACGTAGATGTATCCGCGGCTGCTTAAAAAGAGTAGCTTCATGTCAATCAGTCTAACACGTTCGGTCGCGCCGTCAATGGTTTCCGCAGACTCTTCATCCGCTCGGGGGATAGCGGCGGATTGACACCTCTCCATGATGGTTTATGTTATCTGATAGAAATTATCGGATAGTACAGCTTGTCCGAGATCCGAATCCCATCGAAAGGAGACCATCATGAGCAACGCGCTAAATGAAATCCTCACCGGCATCGCGGAAAAGCACCGGGACCGGATCGGACTCGGAACCCGGTTTTACCTGGAGGAGAGCATCGGGAAGCTGGGCGCGGCACTGGGCCTCGGCGAGGTGGCGGACAAGTACAAGAACACATCCGCCATCGTCCCCTTAAAGGCGCCGGTGGCCGGGATGAAGGTCCGGATCGACGGCCGGACTTTTGTCAACTACGCTCAGCTCAACACCGGCGTGGCGGTTCCCGACCATGTGGCCCGGGAGACGACGCTGCCCCACAAACCCTTTATCCCCAACGACAGCATGATCCTCAACTTCGCCTGACTTCCAACCCGTCCGAGCCGCTGAGCCCCGCGCCATGGCCCGACTCGGCCAGGCGGGGCGGCTCGGGACGGCCGCCTTCCCGTTTGACCCCCCTATCCCCATTTGATAAGCTCTCATGACCGGGGCGGGACGCCACGATCAGGGCTTGATCATCATTTCGACCACCCGGCGTCCGGACCTAACCCCCCTAGCCCCCCTTCCCTAAAGGGAAGAGGGGAATGATCAGGCCATGATTTCAAGCATATCCGGAATTGATATCACCCCCTCTCCTTTAGGGGAGGGGGCCGGGGGGAGGGGTTTGATGAGCCGGGTTAAATGATTTGTGATTTCCAAAATCCAAAATCTAAAATCCATTGAAAGGAGCGACCATGGAAGGCGGAAATCCCCTGGAATCGGGCATCCGGTTCGAGTTTGCCACGGCCACCCGGATTCGGTTCGGGCGGGGCGTCCTGGCCGAGGTGGCCTCCGCCGTCGCCGGAATGGGGCGGCGGGTCTTTCTGGTCACCGGCCGGTCAACTGACCGGAGTCGCCCGCTGGTCGAGGACCTGACGGAACGCGGCTGTGAGGTTGCAACCCATCGGGTCACCGGCGAGCCCACCGGCGATGCCGTCCGAGCGGCCGTGGATGCGGCTCTGGAGCATCAGGCGGAGGTGGTGATCGCCATGGGCGGCGGCAGCGTCATTGACGCCGGAAAGGCGGTGGCCATCCTCTTGACCAACCCCGGCCCGATGACCGACTACCTGGAGGTGATCGGGGAAGGCCGGCCCCTCACTGAGCCGGGGCGGCCCTGCGTGGCGATTCCCACTACCGCCGGAACGGGCGCCGAGGTCACCCGGAACAGCGTCCTGGGCGTCCCCGACCACGGGGTCAAGGTGAGCCTCCGGAGTCCCCTGATGCTCCCCCGCCTTGCCGTCATCGACCCCGCTCTCACCGACGACCTCCCGCCCGAGATCACCGCCTACACCGGCATGGACGCCCTCACCCAGCTCCTGGAAGCCTTTGTCTCCCGCCGGGCCAATCCCTTAACCGACGGGATCTGCCGTGAGGGGCTCCGTCGGGCGGCCCGGTCCCTGGAGCATGCCTGGCGGGGAGGTGACGTCCCGGAAGCCCGGGAAGACATGGCCCTGGCCAGCCTTTTCGGCGGGCTCGCCCTGGCCAATGCCCGGCTCGGAGCGGTCCACGGACTGGCCGCCCCCATCGGCGGCGCCTTTCCCGCTCCCCATGGCGCGGTCTGCGCCCGGCTTCTTCCCCCAGTCCTGGCGGCCAACCTCGACGCCCTCGCCGACGGCCCCCCCGGCCTCCGGAACCGGTTCGATGAGCTGGCCGCCATCCTCACCGATAACCCCGATGCGACCGCCGCCGACGGCGTGGGCTGGGTCCGCCGGCTTGCCGAAACGCTCCGGATTCCCGGTCTGGCGCGGTACGGCCTGACCGAGTCGGCGGTTGACGATCTGGTCGATAAGGCCGGGCGGTCGAGCAGCATGAGGGGCAACCCCGTCGATCTCACCCCGGAGACTCTGGCCGAGGTGGTCCGGCGGGCACTGTAAAGCGGTTGAGGCTTTCCGGAGCCCTTTTTGGGCAATGATTATCGTTTGGGCCGGTCAGTCTCGCCAAACCAATCCCTAAAGACTATGATTCACAAACACTTAGCACCGTGTGGGGGCACAACAATTGCCGGGAATTACCCTCAGCCCATGGGAGCGCAGCCCGCCGGTGCGGCCATGTGCATCAGGGGTAGTTTTTTTGCATGGAGTGACAAAGGGTGAAAAACGGTTCCGCCCCTGCTATTCCGAGCAAGATGTCGTTTTATAGTGAAAACATTAGTGCTGAGTGCTGAGTGATGAGTGATGAGAAATAGAGACCTCCGAGGTTTCCAAAAAATTTGGAAACCTCGGAGGTCTTT
>CAZWGY010000587.1:0-2600 GCA_964633575.1 uncultured Desulfobacteraceae bacterium | reverse complement strand
AAATTTTACCACAGGCATATGTCTGATATTCCGAGGATAAAATTTTGAGCGCAACACAGATATCGGGCAAATTGGCC
This sequence comes from uncultured Desulfobacteraceae bacterium, assembly GCA_964633575.1. GTDB lineage: Bacteria > Desulfobacterota > Desulfobacteria > Desulfobacterales > JAABSP01 > CAYNGG01. The sequence goes on along the minus strand of CAZWGY010000587.1, from coordinate 2,523 downwards.
ATTTATGGATGGGCACTAAGGAGGCTGTCATGCGTATCCATGGTTATTCCGTTAGTCGATGGGCCGGGCTCATCCTGGTTCTGACCGGCATTTTCTGGGCAACCGCCGCCGTCGCGGGGGAGCGGGCCATCGTCCCCGACCCCGGCGCGGTGAGGGTTACCGCGACGGCCGACGAGCGGCTGTCGCTGTCGGTGAACACCACTCCCCGGCAGGGAGATCAGCCGGTGATGGAATGGTTTGTCTTTACCGCCACATCGATGCCGGAGCTCCACATCCTGACGCCATCCGGAGCGGTGGTCTATCGGAACGACCTGGATCTGACGACGGTCACCTATCCCTTTACGCCCGCCGGCCGGACCCAGTGGATCGCCACCCTCTCCATGGCCGAGCTGGACCTGGGGGCCGGCGACACCCTCTATTATGGTTACGCCTACACCGCATCCGACCTATCCGCCATTGTCCTGGACAACATCGTCACCGTGTCGGTGACGGAAGCGGACTCGTCCCTCAAGCCGGTGGGCTCGGCCGAGGCCCTCACCGACTACCTCAAGGCGGGCCTCCGGCGGCTCGGATCGGCCGATTCCTACCGGCCGTCCTACGCTGAAGGGGATGTGTTCGGCTCCACCGACAGCTCGGCCGGGGGGAGCATGGCCGTCTCCGGGACCAATGTCCAGGAGGCCGGAGTAGATGAGGCCGACACCGTGGAGACCGACGGCCACTATCTCTACGTGGCGCCCGCCGCGCCGGAAGTTTATTGGTGGGGCATTCCCGAAGCTGATGGGGCGTTGTCCGGGCCGGATGCCCAGGGCATCCGAATCCTCGCCCTGAGCGAAACCCCGCCGGCGGCCGAGCCGGTGGCAACCATTAACCTCGATGATCACGAGGTGGACGTGGACGGCCTTTACCTCATGACCGGCCGAGATGATGGTCGTCCGGATATCCTGGTGACCGTGGGCGGCACGGGGGGCCAATTCTGGGGCTTCTGGGGATATCCCGGCTATTTCATGGACGAGACCACCGAGGTGGGCATCTATGACGTCTCCGATCCGGCCGATCCCCGGCGGATCACCCGGATGACCCTCGAGGGCGGGCTGGTCTCCAGCCGGCGGATCGGCGAAACGCTCTATCTGATCACCCGGTTTACGCCTCATCCCCCCGACTTTGAGCCTTACCAATATGCCCCTGACGGGGACGGGAAAAACGAAGCGGCGGTGACGAGGGCGACTCTGGGAGATCTTTTGCCCCAGGCGACGGTCGATGGGGTCCGGGTCGGCAGCCCGGTGAACCCCGCCACCTGCCTCATGCCGCCACGGGACCCTGATTCCGCCGAGGACCCGAGCCTGATCACCGTAACGGCCCTGGACCTGGTGACCCCCGGAACATCGCCGGGGACCGCCACCCTGGCGGGCCCCACCGAGACGGTCTATGTCTCGGCCGACCGGCTCTACCTGGCCACCACCCGGTACACCCGGCCCGATGGCGCCGACGCGACCTGGACGCCGCCGGAGCCGTCCACTGAACTTCACCAGCTCGCCCTGACCGAGTCCGGCCCTGAATACCGGGCATCCGGGTCGGTGCCGGGGACCCTCGGCTGGGAGACCGACAAAAAGCCTTTTCGGATGAGCCACTATGACGGGACTCTGAGGGTCGCCACATCCCTGGGCAACTCCTGGGACGGCTCCGCCACCACCCGGCTGACCCTGCTCCAGGCGTCCGGGGACCGCCTCGAGGAAACCGCCCATATCGGCGGGATCGGCGAGCCCGGCGAGCGGCTCTACGCGGTTCGCTACACCGGGGCCTACGGGTACCTCGTGACCTTCCGGGTCACCGATCCCCTCTATGTCTTCGACCTCTCGGACCCGTATCACCCGAGGGAACTGGGAGCCTTGCACATTGACGGCTATTCCGACTATCTCCACCCGGTGGGTGACCGGTTCATCCTGGGCGTGGGCAAGGACGCGGTACCCGACACCGGCGCCGGGGATTTCGGAGGCCGGGGAGCCTGGTACCAGGGGGTGAAGCTCTCCCTGTTCGACATCTCGAACCCGGCCGATCCCCGTGAGGTGGATGCCGTGATCTTGGGCAAACGGGGCACCGAGTCGGCGGCCCTCACCGACCACCATGCCTTTACCTGGCTGCCGGCGACGGACACCCGGCCCGCCCGCCTGGCCCTGCCGGTGGGGCTCCACGACACGGTGCCGCCCACAAGCTACTCCTACGTGACGCCGGATGAGCCCTGGTTTTATTATGACTGGACCCACACGGGGCTCTATCTCTTCGACATCGACCCGTCGGCCGGAGAAATCCGGTCCCGAGGCAAGATAGTCGTCGATCGGCGCGACGGCGCGGACGCTGATTGGTATTGGAGAAGCAGCCACGGGGACCGGTCGGTACTGGTCAACGACACCGTCCACTACATTCACGACGGCTCGGTCTGGTCCGCTCCCTGGGGCGGATGACAACTGATAGAGACCTCCGACAAAGAGACCTCCGAGGTTTCCAACGAAGAGACCTCCGAGGTTT
>CAZWGY010000586.1:0-2644 GCA_964633575.1 uncultured Desulfobacteraceae bacterium | reverse complement strand
GCTCTGCTTACAAATGACGATTCCGCCATCCCCGGAATCGCCGCATACCTGTGCGGCACAGCCCCGAAGGGGCTGAACATACCAGACCGGGGTGAAGCCCCGGCGGCCTTTTTGAGATAACCATGGATTTTAATGAGGACGTGCTGCCCGCGGTCCGGAAAACGCCGGAGAAATTTGCTGCTGAACTCCGAATGCTGGCGGCGGCCAAATGGTACGAGACGGGAACGGTTTCCCAGGAAAAAGCGGCGCGGATTGCGGACTTGAACCGGTCGGATTTTCTCACGGCCCTCTCCAATCTCCGCATAAGCCCCTTTCAATACACGGCCGATGAGGTATTGAAAGAGGTTGATGATGTCAAGTGATCAGGTTTTTGAAGATGGACTTGTTCTGAATGCCTCCAATTTGACTTTGGTGACCAATAAGGAGCGTTGCCCATGACCCGCCGCCTCATCGAATCCTGGCTGCCCATTGCCGAGCTCGGCGAAGAAAGCTCCCGCGAACGCCGTTCCATGACGGCCCTGCCGCCGACCTACTACCTCCACGTCTGGTGGGCGCGCCGGCCGCTGGTGGCGTCCCGGGCGGCCATCATGGCATCGATTCTGCCGGAAGACGCGGATCGGAAGATGTTCATGAATGCGTTGGGGATTCATGGGGATCCGATTGCGGCAAAAGCTCGGATTGCCAAGGCAAATCGGGATGGAATGCGCTTGGGTGCCGATGCCTATGGTTATCCCCGGGCCTTCACCTATTCGATTTCCAAGAAAGAAAAAGATTGGCTGCGTTACGAATCTTCCCGGCTTGATTTGGAAGCCCCGACCATCCTCGATCCCACGGCGGGAGGCGGCAGCATCCCTTTTGAATCCATCCGTTTGGGCCTCAACACATTTTCCAATGACCTCAACCCCGTCGCGGCCTTGATCGAAAAGGCAACCATTGATTTTCCTCTGAAAAACGGCCTTAAAATTTTATCGGAGCTGGAACGAATCGGCGCTGACTTCACCGCAAGGGTCCGGGATAAATTGTCATGGGCTTTTCCAGATGAGGAATCGGAAAATTACAGGCCGGACGGCTACCTCTGGTCCCGAACCGTCACCTGCCCTTACTGCGATGGCCTCATTCCCCTTTCTCCCAACTGGCGGCTCGCCCCGGACGGCACCGGGGTCAAGCTCCGCCCCCGGATCGCAGACGGCCCCAACACCCCCGGTCGGGTCTGCGCCTTTGAAATCGTCGAAAAAGCCAAAGACCAGTCCGAAGGCACGGTGGCCCGGGGCAGCGCCACCTGCCCGTTTCCCGACTGCGGGCGAGTGATCGACGGCGATCAGGTGAAGGAGCAGGCCCAGTCGGACGGCATGGGCGAGCAGCTCTACGCCATCGTTTACAAAAAACGGACCCTCGCCAAAACCAAGGCGGGCAAAGATCGCGTAAAATGGGTGCGCGGCTATCGGGCGCCGCGACCCGATGATGATGTGGGTGAAGCCATTAAGGCGGCTTTGGAAGAAAAGTTGCCGGAGTGGGAGGCATTGGATTTGGTTCCAAACGAGACCATCCCCGATGGTCTGAAGACCACCGAGCCCATTCGATATGGGATGCTTCAATGGCGTGACCTCTTCTCCCCTCGCCAACTTCTTTGCCACGGCATCAGCTCAGAAATTTTTCGAGAACTTTACGAAGAAGAACAAGCCGATCAGGATTTCAGCGAAGCGACACGGGCTGCTTTTGGATATCTTACAATTTCCATGGACAAATTGCTGAATTACAATTCTCGTATGTCCGTTTGGATGCCCACACGCGAAGTCGTCGCTAACACATTCAACCGTCATGATTTTGCTTTCTGCTGGTCCCACGCCGAAATGGCCCCTCTCATCGCCGGCCTCGGTTACGACTGGGCCATCGAGCAGACCGCCAAATGCATCACCGAGCTCATCGACCTTGTCCGCCCCGACATCAACGCCAAGGAGCACCGGAAAAACCAAAAATCCCCCAAAGCCAAGCCCGCGAGCCAAAACCTCTCCGGCAAACCCGCCAAACTCCGCCAACGGAAAGGCAGTACCGAACAGCAACCGCTCCTTGATCCCACCGGCTTTACCCCGCCCCCCGTCACCATCACCTGCAAGCCCGGCGACGCCCTCGACCACATCGAAGACGCCTCCATCGACGTGGTCGTAATGGACCCGCCTTACTACGACAACGTGATGTATGCCGAGCTTTCGGACTTCTTCTACGTCTGGCTCAAGCGGACCGCCGGCTACGTCTATCCCGAATTCTTCACCCGCCCCCTGACCGACAAGGAGAACGAAGCCGTCGCCAACCCGGCCAAGTTCAAGGGCGAGAAGGGCGCCAAAAACCTCGCCTATCTCGACTACCGGGAGCGGATGGCCGCCATTTTCGCTGAATGCCGCCGGACCCTCAAGCCCGACGGCGTCATGACCCTCATGTTCACCCACAAGGCCACCGGGGCCTGGGACGCTCTGGCCAAGGGTCTCATGGAGGCCGGGTTCGTCATCACCGCGAGCTGGCCCATCAACACCGAGGCCGAGGGGTCGCTCCACATCAAGGACAAATCCGCGGCCAACTCCACCATCTTCCTGGTCTGCCGTCCCCGGCCGGACCGTTCGGACGACGACGAAACCCTCTTCTGGGAGGA
>CAZWGY010000585.1:0-2660 GCA_964633575.1 uncultured Desulfobacteraceae bacterium | reverse complement strand
GAGGTCTGATGAGGGGTGAGGGGTGATTAGTGTGTTTCGGGGTTTATTGGGTTCAGGTGGCTTTTTTTTATTGACATCTCAATCAAAGTCTGAATATTATTCACTTGCTATAAGTGGTTACCATAAAATCCGCAAGTCGCCCCGTCCGGCGGGAAAGCGGCCCCATGAAAGACGGTCACCCAAAAGTACCCTGACAACCGCCCCCGAGGCGACCTTTGCCTCGGGAGTGACAGGACTTCCTTGAAGCGCCAAACCTGACCGCGAGGCAGGGACGGAAAGCCACGGGTTTCGGAGACGAAACGGCCGGGTTGCCTGGGAAGCAAAGGAATCCGGCTGTTGTCTTCCTTTTGAACCCCAGCCCATCGAAGGTGCCTCGCCATGATTCGCGCCACCCTCTGGGTATTGATCGTCCTTGCCGCCGCCGGGGCCATCTCCCTGCACGGTCATCTCCCCGCATCCCAAGCCGCGGACCGCTGGGTGGCGGCATTTGTCTCCACCCAGGGCCAGGTCACCGCCCAAGCCATCCCCCCGGCGAGACCGCCGGCAACCGAGACCCCCGTCTATATCAACGATCCCTATCCTTTCGGCAAAACGGTCCAAACCAATGAGAACAGCCGGACCACCATCGTTCTGGTCGATACCGGAGCCGATGCCGCGGCCCCGGTTCCCGACCCGACCCGAAGCCTGAGCCACGCCGGGGCCTCCATCATCCGCCTGGACCAGAACACCCGGATTGTCATGACCCGGGCTGAGTCCGACGACGGGATTCTCGTGGAGGTCCTGGAGGGAGCCGCCCACTTCTTCAGCCGCATCCGTCGCCATTTCCGGATTAAAACCGAATACGTCAATGCCGGCGTGGAGGGAACCGAGTTTCTGGTCCGGGTGGACCGGGCCTCGGAGCAGACCATCGTGACGGTGCTCAACGGCAGGGTCCTGGCCCACAATGACCAGGGCCGCCTGTCGCTCCGGAGCGGCGAGTCGGCCATTGCCCGGCGCGGCGAGGCTCCCCGCCCCTATCAGCTCATCCACCCCCGGGACGCGGTCCAGTGGGCGCTCTACTATCCGCCCATCGTGGACTGGCGCCCCACCGACTTCGACGATCTGGACCGGACGGCGTGGCGGGAGCGGCTGAACCGGTCGATCTCGGCCTACTGGCGGGGCGACATGGCCGAGGCGTTCTCGGCCATCGACGATCTGCCCGAGGCGGTGGCCGACTCCCGGGTCCGCCTCTATCGAGCCGCTCTCCGGCTTTCGGTGGGCCGGGTGGACGCGGCCCGGCGGGACATCGACGCGGTCCTGGCCCGGACCGCCCCTCGGGAATCGGGCGGACATCAACCGTCCCCGGCGCCCGGACTCGACACGGCCGGGACCCGAATTGCCTTGAACGGAGTGGTGGTCGAAGACCTGGCCCGGTTCATGCCCACCGGCTCTCTCCGGAGTATCGCCATGGCCCTGGACGCGGTGATCGCCGTGGTTCAGAATGAAAAGGAGACGGCCCTGGACCATGCCCGGGAGGCCACCCGGGCCGACCCAACGTCCCCGACCGCCTGGATCGCCCTCTCCTACGCCCAGCAGGCCGCCTTTCAACTGGACCTGGCGGAGGCGAGCATCGAGCGGGCCGTTGATCTGGACCCCGAAAACGCCCTCGCCCACGCCCGGCTGGCCGAGGTCCAACTGGCCCAGGGGCGACTCGATCCCTCGGATACCACCGCCCGGCGGGCCGTCGATCTGAACCCGGACCTCGCCCGGACCCAGACCATCATGGGCTTCTCCGAGCTGACCCGGTTTCATATTGACCGGGCAAAGGCGGCATTCCAGGCGGCCATCCAGCGGGACCAAGCCGATCCCCTGCCCCGCCTGGGACTCGGCCTCGCCCTCATCCGGGATGACCTTCCGGCCGGCCGCCGACAGATGGAGATCGCCGCCAGCCTCGATCCCAACAACGCCCTCATCCGGAGCTATCTGGGCAAAGCCTATTACGAGGAGAAACGCGACCGCTTGGCCGCAAACCAATACCAGATCGCCAAGGATCTGGACCCCAGGGACCCGACCCCCTGGCTCTATGACGCGATCCGGCTTCACGCCCAAAACCGGCCGGTGGAGGCGCTCCACAGCCTTCAGGAATCCATGGCCTTAAACGACAACCGGGCGGTTTACCGCTCCCGCCTCCAGCTCGACGAAGACCAGGCGGTCCGGGGCGTCAATCTGGCTCGAATCTACGACGAGCTGGGGTTCGAGCAACTCGCCCTGCTGGAGGGGGCCAAGTCACTCCAGCACGATCCCACCAGCCACTCCGCCCACCGGTTCCTCGCTGATGCTTACGCCGCCCTGCCCCGCCACGAGATCGCCCGGGTGAGTGAGCTGTTGCAGGCCCAGTTGCTCCAACCCATCCAGCATCACCCGGTCCAGCCGCACCTGGCCGAAAGCAAGCTCACCGCATTCACCGGGGCCCTGCCCGACATGCCGGCGTTAAACGAGTACGCTTCCTTGTTCGTCCGAAACGGGGTCCATCTGATGGGGAGCGGGGTGGTCGGCGGCAACAACACCCAGGCCGAGGAAATCGTCGTCTCGGGGGTCGAGGGCCCGTTAGCCTTCAGCGTCGGCCAGTTTCACTACGAAACCGACGGCTTCCGGCCCAACAACGACCAGCGGCAGGACAT
>CAZWGY010000584.1:0-2661 GCA_964633575.1 uncultured Desulfobacteraceae bacterium | reverse complement strand
AAGGAGCACGGATGACGGTACAGCTCAACTTGAAGCTCTACAAAGGAAACGGCGTACCCATCGGGGAGCGGGGCGAGACCCTGCCCGAATACACGCCCCTGACCGGTGCCGATGACCCGGAATGCTACGTCGCCGAGCCCGGCCTGCGCCACGCGGTCAACGTGGCCCTGGCCCTGGGCCAGCCCCTCCTGGTCACCGGCGAGCCCGGCACCGGCAAAACCCAGCTCGCCTCGAGCATCGCCCACGAGCTGGGGCTCCCCAGGCCGCTGAAGTTCTTCACCAAGACCACCTCAACGGCCACCGATCTCTTCTACCAGTACGACGCTCTCCGGCGGTTCCAGGACATCCAGACGGAAGACCCCTGGCCGGCCGATCACTACATCACCTACCAGGCCCTCGGCCTGGCGGTCCTTCTGGCCATGGACCCGGCGGAGGCCCGGTATCACCTGCCGCAAGCGCTCCGAAACATCGGCCCCACCCGGTCGGTGGTCCTCATCGACGAGATCGACAAGGCCCCCCGGGACCTCCCCAACGACATCTTAAACGAGATCGAAACCATGGCCTTCGAGGTCAGGGAGACGAAAGCCGCGTTTTCGGCCGAGCCCCGGTTCCGGCCCATCCTGGTTCTGACCAGCAACTCCGAAAAGAACCTGCCCGACGCCTTTCTCCGCCGCTGCGTCTTCTACCACATCGCTTTTCCCGAAGACGACCAGCTCAAAGACATCCTGAAACGGCGGTTCGGGGACCAGCCGGGGTATGACCAAAAGTTTATCGACGCCGCCGTGGCTCATTTCCGGGAGATCCGGAAGCTGGACCTGAAAAAGCCGCCGGCCACCGCCGAGCTGCTGGCCTGGCTGGAGGTCCTACGGTCCCTGAAGATCGACAACCCGGACCGGCCCGGCCCCGGCGGCGAAGAGATGATGGCGCTATCCTACTCGGTCCTGGCTAAAACCCAGGACGACCTGGCCCGGCTCCGGGACCGGGCATTGGCCGGAGGGAACGGGTAGGATGTCGGCATCCGGCACCGACGCCTACCGGCCCCACCTGCCCGGCTTCATCGACCGGCTCAAGCAGCGGGGGTTTACGGTGGGCGTGGACGGCCACCTCCGGGCCGAAGCGGTCCTGCGTCACCTCGGCCCGACGGTCCGGCCGGACGACCTCAAATACCTCCTCTGCCCGCTCTTTGCCACCGACGCGGACCGTCAGGACCGGTTCCATCGGGAGTTCGACCGGTATTTCGGGTTTCTGCTTAAACCCGAGGCAAAACCGGCCCCGGCGGTTGAAGCGGACGGGACCGGGGAAGCCTCCTCCAAACCGCCGATATGGGCCAGACAGTGGCCCTACCTGGTCGCCGGCGTCCTTCTGTTCCTGGCCTGTGTCGGGTTGATCTACTTCGGTGGGGGCGAGCCAATGCCGGAACCCGTCGGGCAAAACGGCGGAAACGGCGGCGGTTCGGGCCCCCCGCCACCGGTAGAGCCCGGCGAGACCATCACCATCACCCTGACCGGGCCGCCCCCGGAGCCGCCGCCCGAACCCGACCCGCCCACCTGGTGGCAGCGGTACGGCGGGCGGGTCCGGACCCTGCTCCTGTTCGCCCCCTGGCTGGTCTGGCTCCTGTTCGAGTGGTACCATCACCGCCGGAAACGGCTCGCCCTGATGCGGGGCCGGACCCGGAAGCCGCCCTACACCTACACTCTCCACGTCAAACCGCCGGAAGCCCCCTTTTTCCGGGGCCGTCGGTTCCGATCGGCGGCCAATGCCCTCCTGACCCGGCTGCCGGGAGAGGCCCGCCAGCCCGACGTTCCGGCCACCATCCGGGAGACGGTGGAAGGCGGCGGCTATCCCGCGCTCCGGTACAAGACCCTGACCCGGCCGCCGGAATACCTCTTCCTCATCGATCTCACCGGCCCCCGGGACCACGGGCCCCGGTTCATGGAATCCCTGGCCGGGGCTCTGGAGGACGAGGGGATCTTCGTCACCCGATACTACTTCAGGGACGATCCCCGGGTGGTCTTTCCCGAGCCCGGCGGCCGGAGGGTCCGGCTCGACGACATCCGGTCGAAATTCGCCCGGTGCCGCCTGGTCATCGCCGGGACCGGCGACGGGCTCCTCGACCCGCTCACCGGGGACCTCGACGGCTGGACCGAATCGCTCCGCTTCTGGTCCGACCGGGCCGTCCTCACCGGTCGGCCGCCCCGGCAATGGGGGATGCGGGAGGTGACCCTGGCCCGGGAGTTCATCCTCCTGCCCGCCTCGATGGACGGCCTGACCGCCCTGGCGGACTGCTTCGACGCCCCGGAATCGCTCGACCTCAAAGCCTATGTCAGGGCGGAGCGGGATGGACCGCCGGTCCCGGGCCCGGACGCGGAGGTCCCTGAGCTTCGGGAATACCTGGGCGGGACCGCCTTCCAGTGGCTATGTGCCTGCGCCGTCTATCCGGAGCTCCACTGGAGCCTGACCCTCCATTTGAGCGCCTTTCTGGACCGGCCGGTGACCGCCGATGACGTGATCCGGTTGATCCGGCTCCCCCATTTCAAGGCCGGGGCCCTGCCCGAGCCGCTCCGGGGCGAGCTGTTGGCCCATCTCGACCCGGACCGGTACGCGGCGGTCCGGGCGGAAATCCTGAACGTCCTGAAGGAAAACCCGCCGCCGCCTGACTCC
>CAZWGY010000583.1:0-2678 GCA_964633575.1 uncultured Desulfobacteraceae bacterium | reverse complement strand
GGTTGACCACCGTGGCCCCGGCATCGATGGCCGCCTCGAAGACCCGGCAGAGAAAATCCGGGTCGCTCCGGGAGCCGTCCTCGGCGGAAAATTCCACCAGATTCGTGAGGGAGGTAGCGTAGCGGACCGCCTCCACGGCGGCGGTGACCACCTCCTCACGGCTCATCCTGAGCTTGTACTCCAGGTGGATGTCGGAGGTGGCGATAAAGGTGTGGATTTTGGGCCGGGCCGCGTGCTGGATGGCTCCCCAGGCCCGGTCGATGTCCGCCTTGGAGGTCCGGGCCAGGCCGACCACTTCGGCCCGTTTGAGCTTCTCCGCGATCCGGGACACGGCTTCGAAATCGCCCTGGGACGCGGCGGGAAACCCGGCTTCGATGGTATCGACCCCCAGCTTTTCCAACTGGCCGGCCAGCCGGAGCTTTTCAGCGGTGTTCATGCTGGCGCCCGGGGACTGCTCGCCGTCTCTCAACGTGGTATCGAAAATGTAAACGCGATCGCTCATGGGATGACTCCTTACTGCCCATCCATATTTTCCTGTTTTTGGATGGACACTCCTTATGGATTTTAGACTGCCGTTTGATGGGGCCGCGCCGGAGGCGGGGCCGGATGGGCTCACGTCAGGTCGATGGTCATCCCGTCAAGTATGGGCCGCGGGTCTCCGGCGAACCGGGGTCCCGCGGCGTCATTCACTGCCTTTCCCTTCACAATCTGCTCCTTCATCCGTCGGTTATGGGTGCCGCCGGCGGCTTCATCCCACCTTCCGGTGGGGGACCTCGGCGTGGTTGGGTTGAGCCAGCCGGAACTGGAAGCTGTCGGCCAGGGCCTGCCAGCTTGCCTCGATGATGTCCTCGGAGACCCCGATGGTGGACCAGATCCGGTCCTCGTCCCGGGAGTCGATGAGGACCCGGACCCGGGCTGCGGTCCCTTCCCGGCCGTCGATGACCCGGACCTTGAAATCGACCAGGTGCATCAGGTCGATGTCCGGGTAGAACTGTCCCAGGGCCTTTCTCAGGGCGTTGTCGAGGGCGCTCACCGGCCCGCGGCCTTCGGCGGCCGTGATCTCCTTCTGGTCCCCCACGGCGATCTTGATGGTGGCGTGGGCCGTGCAGGGCATGTCCCGGTCCTTTTCGATGGTCACCCGGAAGGACTCCAGGTCGAAGGAGGGCCGGAACTGCTCGGTGAGCTTCTCCATGACGATCTTGAAGGAGCCGTCGGCCACGTCGAACTGGTAGCCCTCCTGCTCCATCCGCTTGATCTCGGTGACGATCCGCCGGCTGTCGAAGCCGTTGCCCCCCAGTTCGATCCCCAGCTCCCGGGCCTTGTACTCCACGTTGCTCTTCCCGGAAAGGTCGGAGACCAGGACCCGCCGCTGGTTTCCCACCAGGTTCGGGTCGATATGTTCGTAGGCCCGGGGGTTTTTCATGATGGCGCTGACGTGGATGCCGCCCTTGTGAGCAAATGCGCTCCGGCCCACGAACGGCCGGCTGCTCACCGGGGTCATGTTCGCCGTCTCGCTGACGTACCGGGAGAGCTTCCGGAGCCCGGAGAGCCGGTCTTCCGGGACGCAGGGCCGGCCCATCTTGACCTGGAGAATGGGCACCAGGGCGGTGAGATCGGCGTTCCCGCACCGCTCCCCGTAGCCGTTGACCGTCCCCTGGACCATGTCGGCCCCGGCCCGGACGGCGATCACCGAGTTGGCCACGGCCATGCCCGAATCGTTGTGGGTGTGAATCCCCAGCCGGACCGGTTGGCCGGCGAGCCGCTCCCGGACGGCAATCACGCCGGCTTCGATCTCGTGGGGCAGGCTGCCGCCGTTGGTGTCACAGAGGACCACCGTCGAGGCGCCGTTGTCCGCCGCCGCCCGGACCGTTTCGAGGGCGTAGTCGGGGTTGTCCGCGTAGCCGTCGAAGAAGTGCTCGGCGTCGTAGATCACCTCCCGCCCATTTGCCACGAGGTAGGCCACCGTCTCGCCGATCATGGCCAGGTTTTCCTCGGGGGTGTTGTCCATGAGCGCGACGTGGAGATCCCAGGTCTTGCCGAAGATGGTCACCGTCGGCGTGTCGCTTTCGATGAGAGCGGCGACGTTGGGGTCCTCGGCCACGTCGATCCCCGGCCGGCGGGTGGCCCCGAAGGCGGCCAGGCGGGCGTGGGTCAGGGAGATCCCCCTGGCCAGCTCGAAGAACTCCCGGTCCCGGGGGTTGGACCCGGGCCAGCCGCCCTCGATGTAGCCCACCCCGAAGTCGTCGAGCCAGCGGGTGATCTTGAGTTTTTCCAGGGCGGAGAAGTTGATGTTCTCCCCCTGGGTTCCGTCCCTGAGCGTGGTGTCGTAGAGTACCACCGGTTCCATGATGTCTCTCCGGTTTCCCGGGGCGTCCGGAGACGCCCCGGCGTTCGGGTTATCGGTTTTCGGGGCGAAGGCTCCGGACGGCGGCCCCGGCCCGCCACATCTCGGAGTTGTGAATCTCGTCGAGCTCCTTTTCGAGCTTCTCCCGGTAGTCGGCGGCGCTGTTGGCCGACAGGACCCGCTCGGTCTCCCGGCCGGTCCGGACGCTTTCGTAGAGCTCATCGAAAAGCGGGGCCACGGCGTCCCGGAATTTCGGAGCCCAGTCCAGGGCGCCCCGCTGAGCCGTGGTGGAGCAGTTGGAGAACATCCAGTCCATGCCGTTTTCGGCCACCAG
>CAZWGY010000582.1:0-2690 GCA_964633575.1 uncultured Desulfobacteraceae bacterium | reverse complement strand
CCGGCCTCGCCGATCTCCCCCTGGATGTTCTTGATGAGGGTGTCGATCTGCTTGGTGGCGTTGGTGGACCGCTCCGCCAGCCGCTGGACCTCTTCGGCCACCACCGCGAACCCCCGGCCGGCGTCTCCGGCCATGGCCGCCTGAATGGATGCGTTGAGCGCCAGGATCGAGGTCCGGTCGGCAATGTCGTTGATGAGCTGGACGATGTTGCCCACCTCCTGGGAGCTTTCCCCGAGCCGCTTGATGGCCCGGGCCGTTTCCTGAACGTGCTCCCGGATCGACTCCATGGCCTCGTTGGTCCGGCGCACCGCGTCGGCGCCCTCCTTAGCGTGAGTGGTGGACTGGTCGGACACGGATGCCGACTGGGCCGCGTTTTCAGCCACCCGGCGGATGGATGCGGCCATGTCGTTGATGGCGGCGATGGCGTCGGCCACCTGGACCGCCTGCATCTCACTGGTTTCGGCCAGGTTTTCGGTGGATGCCGAGACGTCGGCGGACGTGGCGCTCACCTGACGGGTCACCTCGGTCACCTGGCGGACAACCCGCCCGAGCTGCTCGGCCATGTCGTTAAAGGAATCGGCGATGGCGCCGGTAAAGTCCTCGGTTACCTCGGCCCGAGCCGTCAGGTCGCCCTCGGCCAGACCGCTGATCTCCTCAAGCAGCCGCATGATCGAGGACTGCATGGCGTCGCGTTCCTCGGAACTCTGGATGAGGGCCAGGGTGTTGTCGAGCATGGCGTTCAAGCCCTCGGCCATCTCGCCGAGCTCGTCGATGGAGGTGACCGGGGTCCGGGCCGAAAAGTTGCCCATCCCGATCTCTTCGAAAAGCTGGTTGATATGGTTGACCTGGACGGTGAGACCCCGGGCGAGAAAAAGGGCTCCGAAAACCACCAGGAGGGCCGCGCCGGCCAGCAGACCGAGGCTGATGGTCGTCATGTCCGTCACCGGAGTGGTCACCTCGTCATAGCCGACCTCCGAGATCACCGCCCAACGGATACCGCCGGGCGTGGCCTCACCAGCCGGCTGGACCGTCAACGGAGAATAGGATGACAGAACCCGCCGGCCCCGGTAGTTGTCGATGACCTCGGTGCCGGACCGGCCGGCCAGAGCGGCCCGCGAGGCCGGGGTGTCAACCGTGACCTCGGGGTTCAAGACGGTGCTTTCGACCCCGAGCTCCTCACGGAACCGGGAATTGTTCCGCATCATCCCGTCCGGGCCCACCAGGTAGCTTTCGGCCGTGGCCCCCAACCCCGCCCGCTCGCCCATCACCCGGTCGATGATAGCCGTGGACAGCCGGGTCACCACCACCAGCTCCACCTGGTCCTGGAAAACGATGGGCTGAGCGAAAAATGCCGCCGGCGCGTTGTCACCCGGCGGGTACCGCTCGAAATCGGCCATCCCGAAGGACTGGCTCTCCATAACCCGGTCCACCAGCCGGCCGAGGTTGGTATCCCGGTACGGGCCGGTGAGGAGATTGGTCCGGTAGTCGAGCCCCCGCTGAACCGTGTAAAAGAGAAAGCCGTCGGGGTTGAGGAGCCCGATATCGGCGTAGCCGTAAGTCTCGGCGTATTTCTGATAGAAATCCCGGTCGTCGCCCTCGGTCCGGGGGACGAAGGCCTCGGTGACGTCGGTCTCGGCCACCATGGCCCAGGTCCCCCCGTGGACCCGGACCGGGGTCCAGGCCGACAGGACGTACTCACCCCGGTAGTTCACCGTGACCCCCTGGCCGGTCTCCCCGGCCAGAGCCGCGTTGACCCCCTCGGTGTCCACCCGGAAGGCCGGGTTGATGATGGTCCGCTCCTCGATGTGGATCGAGTTGGACCGGAAAAGCCCGTCCGGCCCCACCAGATAGGTCTCGCTGGTGGCCCCGAACCCGGTTCTCGACTGCATGATGTAGTCGATCTGGTCCACGGAGATCTGGACCATCAGGACCCCGAGGACATCGTCCCCGGCCCGGATCGGCGCGGAGATGAAGGCGGCGGCGTCGATTTCCGCCGGGGGATAGGGCTCGAAATCCTGGAAGGAAAGCTCCTCGAGACCGTTTTGAAAGGCCCGGGCCGCCGGTGAGTCGGCCAGCTCGCCCCCCTCGGCGAGGCTCTGGCCCAGGTCCGGCCCGGCCGCCACGCTGTAAAGGATTTTCCCGTTTCCGGCCACCAGGTAGGTGTCATAGTAGGCGTAAACCTCGTTGAACCGGGCCAGAAAGGGGCCGTAGGCCTGGGCCACTTCCCGCCAGTTGGGGCCGCCCACGTCCCCCGCGACCCGGCCGAACGCCCGGAGGGCTTCGGCGCTCAACGGGTTGGCCGCCATGATCGAGACGTCGCTGACCCGCTCCCGGAAGTAACCTTCGACCAGATCCTTTTTCAGGCGCTGGGTGGCGGCGAGCTGGTCAAATGCCTTGGCCCGGAGGGCGTTGGCGGTCTCCACCAGGGCGTCCATGTCCGACCGCCGGCCCTCGAAGTGGTTCCGGATGGCCACCGCCTTGTTCGACTGGGCCGCCTGGAGGCCGTCGAAGGCGTTGTCCATCAACGCACCCGAGGAGATAAAATAGGTGCTGACGCCGAGGATGATGAGTGGAATCAGGGCCAGGCCCAGCAACGAAACCAACAGCTTGTTGCGGATGCTCTCGAAGATAGCCCGAATGGGCCCCCATTGGGTTATCCGACCAACGAATCCGGTCTGTTGTGCCATTTG
>CAZWGY010000581.1:0-2711 GCA_964633575.1 uncultured Desulfobacteraceae bacterium | reverse complement strand
CGAGGTAGAAGGGAGAGGCTATGCCGCACACATTACTCAGTCCTCAGTCCTCAGCACTCATAACTCAGTTGACCCGATGAAGGACCTGTCATGAAGAAAAAGATCGGCGTGTACGTCTGCCACTGCGGCACCAATATCGGCGGGACCGTGGATGTGGCGAGGATCTCCGAGGAGATCGCGGCGGAAAACGAGGACGTGGTGGTCTGCCGCCACTACAAGTACATGTGCTCGGAGCCGGGGCAGAAGCTGATCCGCGACGATATCGCCGAGCTGGGGCTCGAATGCGTGGTGGAAGCATCCTGTTCCCCCAAGATGCACGAGCCGACCTTCCGGAACGCCGTTTCCCAGGCCGGGATGAACCCCTACATGTTCGAGATGGTCAACATCCGTGAGCATTGTTCCTGGATTTCCAAAAACCCCGACCTGGCCACCCGGAAGGCCAAGGACCTGGTCAAGGGGGGAATTGCCCGGGTGGCCCATCATCATCCGCTCCAGGGAACCCGGAAGCCGGTTACTCCCGCCGCCCTGGTGGTGGGCGGCGGGATCGCCGGGATCACGTCGGCCCTGAAGATCGCCAACGCCGGATACCAGGTTTATCTGGTGGAAAAGGACGAGATCATCGGCGGCCGGATGGCTCAGTTCGACAAGACCTTTCCCACCCTCGATTGCGCCGGCTGCACGCTCACCCCCAAGACCAGCGAAGTGGGCCGCCACCCCAACGTGGAGATTCTGACCAAGGCGGAAGTGGCCGAGGTGACCGGGTTCGTGGGCAACTTCAACGTGACGGTCCGTCAGAAACCCCGGTACGTCTCCACCGAGAAATGCACCGGCTGCGGCGACTGCCAGCCGGTCTGTCCGATTGACATCACCTCCGACTTCGAGGTGGGGCTGTCCACCCGGCACCCCATCAGCCGGCCTTTTCCCCAGGCCATCCCCAACACCTACTCGATCCTCCGGGCCGGGGCGCCCCCCTGTCAGACCGCCTGTCCGGCGGGGGTCAACGTGGTGAGCTACATGAACCTCACCGGGATGGGGAAGTACGATGAGGCTCTGGCGGTGGTCCGCGAGCGGATGCCCTTTGCGGCGATCTGCGGCCGGATCTGTTTCCATCCCTGCGAGGGAGCCTGCAAGCGGGGCCGGTTGGATGACCCCCTGGCGATCTGCTACACCAAGCGGTTTCTCGGGGACCGGGAGCTGGCCAAGGGGGAGTTTGCTCACCCGCCGGTGGAGGCGCCCAAGGCTCATAAGGTGGCGGTGGTCGGCGCCGGCCCGGCCGGCCTGTCGGCGGCCTACTACCTCGCCCTGGAAGGCTATCCGGTGACGATTTTTGAAAAGCTCCCCGTGGCCGGGGGGATGTTGGCGGTGGGCATCCCCGACTACCGTCTGCCCCGCGAGATCCTCAACGCCGAGATCGACAACATCAAGGGGATGGGGGTGGAGATCCGGACGGGGGTGAGCTTTGGGACCGACGTGACCTTTGACAGCCTGTCGGCCGATGGATACGCGGCCTGCTTTCTCGCCACCGGGCTCCACAAGAGCACCGCGCTCCGAATTCCGGGCGAGGATCTCGACGGGGTGATCCCCGGGACTGACCTCCTCCGGCGGATCGCCCTGGACGAGCCGGTGATGGTGGGAGAGCAGGTCGTGATCATCGGCGGCGGCAACGTGGCCATCGACTGCGCCCGGTCCTGTGTCCGGCTGGGAGCCGCGTCGGTGATCGTGGTTTACCGCCGTTCCCGTGAGGAGATGCCGGCCTGGGAGGTCGAGGTGGCGGCGGCCGAAGCCGAAGGGGTCGAGTTCCGGTTCCTGGCGGCCCCGATCCGCCTGATCGGCGATAACGGCCGGATCACGGAGATGGAGACCATCCGGATGTCCCTGGGCGAGCCGGATGCATCCGGCCGGCGACGGCCTCAACCCGTGGCGGGCTCCGAAGCGATCATGGCGGTTGACACCGTGGTGACGGCCATCGGTCAGGCAGCGGACCCCGACTTTCTGGGGGCCATTGACCTGGAGGTCGAGCGGTGGGGGACCATCCGGGCCGCCGAGGGAACCCTGGCCACCACCCGGCCCGGCGTCTTTGCCGGCGGCGACTGCACCCTCGGGGCGGCATCCTTCGTGGATGCGGTGGCTCACGGCCGGCAAGCGGCCCGGTCGATCCACCACTACCTGGCCCACGGCGGCCTCCGGCCCCTGAGCCCGGAAGAGACCCCCATGGCCGACGACCTCACCCCGGACGAAATCCGACGGGCAAAGCCGATCCCCCGCCAGGCCATGCCCCATCTCCCCGTTGACCGGCGGAAGGGGAATTTCGACGAGGTGGAGCTCGGCTTTACGGAAGAAATGGCCACGGCCGAAGGCCGGCGGTGCCTGTCGTGCAGCCTCTGCTGTCAGTGCGGGGAGTGCGTTCGGCATTGCGGTCCGGGGGCCATCGACTTATCCGAGACCGAACGGGTCCGCGAGCTCTCGGTGGGGGCCATCGTAGTGGCCACGGGGATCGACGTCTTCGACGCCAACCGCTATCCCGAATACGGCTTCGGCCGCTACCCGGACGTCATCACCAACCTTCAGTTCGAGCGGCTCTGCAACTCATCCGGCCCCACCGGCGGGAAGGTTCTCCGGCCCAGCGACGGGACCGTCCCCCGGAGCGTGGTCTTTATCCAGTGCGTCGGGTCCCGGGACCGGGCCAAGGGGAACGAATACTGCTCCAAGGT
>CAZWGY010000580.1:0-2749 GCA_964633575.1 uncultured Desulfobacteraceae bacterium | reverse complement strand
TGAACCCGGCCTGGACGCCCTTGTGGCCGAGCCCGAAACGGACGTCTCCGCCGGCCGGATCGTTGAGCTGGCGGAAAGCGATGCCGATCTGATCGCGGAAGGGGCGGAGCCGAAGGCCGAGCCGGAAATACCCCTCGACGTGTCTCCCATTGCCGAGGATGACGAGATCATCGAAGCCGTGGATGCCGGCGGCGACGACGCCCCGCCGGAAACCGTTCTGGGAGAAGATATTCCGGACGGCGAGTCTCCGGAGACGGAACCGGCCGGAGACTTATCCGAGCCAATCGTGGAAGCCGAGGATTCCGATGATACCGTTGACCTGAGCCCCCTGGATATCGAAACCGCGGTTTTCCCCGACGATGACCACACACCGGGCGTGGATCTGGCCCAAATGGACCTGGAAGACGCGATCAAGGAAACCGCTCTTGACGGCCCTCCGGAGGTCTATGATCTGGAGGAGGAGCCGGCCTTGGGTCAGGATGCCGTTGAGCCATCCCCCGAAGCCGAGGCTGAAGTGACGCCGTCACCCGCCGAGCCATTCGCCTTCGACGAGGATACGGTTCCGCCGGTTGGCCCCGTGCCGGAGCCGTCCGGGGAATCGGATTCCCTGGATGAGCAGGAGGAGCGGGATCTTCTGAATCTCCTGGCCCTGGATCTCGGCGCTAAAACCACGGAGCCGGACGAGGGGGCGGATGCCGACCATCGGGACTTGATGGCCGCCGCTCTGGCCGGTCCGGCCGAGATGTCATCGGAAGCCGACGCTGAGGCGGATACGTCGGCCGCCCCCGCCGAAACTCCATCCGAGCCCGAAGACCGGGAGACGGCCGAACGGATTATGGACGGAGAGGAGGAGCTGTCCATCACCCAGGCCCAGCTCGAGGCCAGCCTGGAGCGGGTGGTCCGGAAAGTTTTTGCCGAAAAGATCGAACAGTTCCTCTTCGACGCTCTGGAACAGGCGGTTTCCAAGGAGATCAACAAACTCAAGGATGTCCTGTTGGCCGACGTAACGGTTGACGAATAGGAAAAGGTAGCATAAGGTGACGCCCGCCGAAACGGCGATGTAGGGGCGGCAAACGGCTGCTTTCGATCACTCGGGGATTCGCGGAATCCCCTTTACTTTTTTGGTGACGTCTACCTGACCCCACCCGAGCCATTCCGGCGCCCCTCCTTTTAAGAATCGTTACGAGGAACGGGTCGGATCAAATCCCATTTTCAGGAGCTGGATTGTATGAGTACCCATCTGCTGGACAAAAGCTACGAACCCCATGACGTGGAAAAGCGCTGGTATGCCACCTGGCAGCGGAAAAAACTCTTTTCCGCGGCGGACCGGAGCGACCGGAAGAGCTTTTCGATTGTGATTCCCCCGCCCAATGTGACCGGCGTGCTTCACATGGGCCATGCGTTAAACAACGTGCTTCAGGACATCCTCTGCCGCTACCGGCGCATCCGGGGCGACAATGTATTGTGGATGCCCGGAACGGACCATGCCGGAATCGCCACTCAGAACGTGGTGGAAAAACACCTGGCCGCCCAGGGCCGGGACCGCCACCAACTGGGTCGGGAGGCCTTTATCGAGACGGTCTGGCAATGGCGTGAAAACTATGGCGGGCAGATCATCAATCAGCTCAAATCCCTGGGAGCCTCCTGCGACTGGGACCGGGAGCGGTTCACCATGGACGAGGGGCTTTCCCTGGCGGTCCGGAAGGTCTTTGTCACCCTCTACCATGAAGGTCTGATCTACCAGGGCGACTACATCATCAACTGGTGTCCCCGGTGCCAAACCGCCCTGGCCGACCTGGAGGTGGAGCACGAGGAGCACGACGCTCACCTGTACCACGTCCGCTATCCTTTTGCCGACGGCGAAGGCGAGGGGATTGTCGTGGCCACCACCCGTCCGGAGACGATGCTCGGGGATACCGCCCTGGCGGTCCACCCGGAGGATGAACGATACGCGAACCTGTCGGTGGACAAGGTGGTGTTGCCCCTTATGAACCGCGAGATCCCGATCATCCGGGACGGCTACGTGGACATGAGCTTCGGGACCGGCGGACTGAAAGTGACCCCGGCCCACGACCCCAACGACTTCGAGATCGCCCGGCGCCATGATCTTCCGGCGGTGAAAGTGATCGGCGACGACGGGACCATGACCGAGGCGGCCGGCCGGTTTGCCGGCATGGAGCGGTTCGAGTGCCGGAAAGCGGTGGTCGAGGCACTAGAGGCCGAGGGGCTTCTGGTGAAGGTCGAGCCGTATCAGCACGGGGTCGGCCATTGTTACCGGTGTCAGACGGTGGTCGAGCCGAACCTCTCCCGGCAGTGGTTCGTCAAGGCCAGGCCTTTGGCTGAAAAGGCGGCCGCCGCGGTCCGTGAGGGACGGACCCGGATCATTCCGGAAACCTGGGCCGCCACCTATTTCGACTGGCTCGACAACATCCGGGACTGGTGCATCTCCCGTCAGATCTGGTGGGGCCACCAGATTCCGGCATGGACGTGCGCCGGCTGCAACGAGATGGTCGTGGAAATGGAAACGCCGTCGAAATGCCCATCCTGCGGCGGCACTGATCTGGTCCAGGAAACCGATGTCCTAGATACCTGGTTCAGCTCGGCCCTCTGGCCCTTTTCCACCATGGGGTGGCCCGAACGAACCGACCTGTTGGCCACCTTCTACCCTACATCCGTGTTGGTCACCGGGTTCGACATCCTCTTTTTCTGGGTGGCCCGGATGATGATGATGGGCATCCATTTCATGGGG
>CAZWGY010000579.1:0-2749 GCA_964633575.1 uncultured Desulfobacteraceae bacterium | reverse complement strand
TTGATCCGGAACCCGGCCGGGGCCGCGTCCTGCTTGAGGACCTCGGCATAGCGGACCACATCGGTCCAGTCGCTGCCCACGGCCAGGTTGACGTCGACCCCGTTCGGATATCCCGCTTCCTTCAGGAGCCGGCGGGCCTTGTCCGGGTCATAAGCCGGGATCGGCTTGTCGCAGTATTCAGGATGCTTTGGACAGACGTGGAAATCCTGACCCTCCATCCCCTGCCCGAAATAGGCGAGCGCCAGGATCTTTTCCCGGTGCTGGCAGAGCTTCAGGGCGTTTCTGACCCGCTCGTCGGTCCAGGGTTTGACGTCCACCCGCATCCGGAGCAGCCGGGTCTGGCCGGTGGTGGACGGCTGGACGCTGATCTTGTCGTCGTCTTTCAAAGTCTGATAGACATCGGTGCCGCCGGCGTCGGAGAGGTCAATGACGTCGATCTCCCCGGATCGGATGGCCGCGATCTGAGGCGCCATCTCGCTGCCCATGTCGATGAAGGTCATCCCGTTCATGTAGGGGAGTGGCTGGTCGTCGGCGCCTTTTTGCCAGTAATCCTTCCGGCGCTTGACCACGCACCGCTCGCCTTCCCGGTAAAGCTCCAGGGTGTACGGGCCGGTCCCGTGGGGCCGCTTGATGAAATCCCCCTCGAAGGTCCGGTGATTCAGAATCAGCGCCGGGTAGTGAAAGAGGTGCTCGGGGACGGCGATCTCCGGCCGCTTCAGGTGAAGCCTGACCTGATGGTCGTTCACCTTTTCGATCCCGGTGGGGTCGAGGTAATCCCCCACCATCCCCAACAGAGATGAGCCCACCGATTCCCGGAGCCATTCGTTCATGGTGAAAACCACGTCGTCGGCCACAAAGGGGTCGCCGTTGTTGAACGTGACGCCCTTGCGCAGGTTGAGGGTCCAGGTCTTGAGGTCATCCGCGACCTGCCAGTTGTCGAGCAGGTACGGGTGGGTGATGTTGTCCCCGTCGGTCCAGGTGAGATACTCGGCCACCTGGCGAAGCTGCTGAGATGGGGCAACCCAGGAAAACTGCGCCGGGTGAGTGACCTTCTGGACGGCGCCCGAGATTTTCAAGGTCCCGCCCCGCTTGATCGACGGGCCGGCAAACGCTCGCCGAGCCCAGGTCAGCCCCGCCAATTGACTCGCCGCGGCCGCCGACAGGCCCAGAAGGGTTGTGTAACGCAAAAACTCACGCCGGGAGAGCTTGCCCGCCTCAAGGTCCGCCTTCAGATCCATTACCGCCGGGTGGATTTTTCCCGTATCCGTCATGGTTGCCTCCTTGCTTTGGGTTTCCGGTTTCAGCACCGGTTCAAATACAAAAAATTATTTATTCATTTCAAATAGATAACTTGGTTACAACATAAAGGTTCGGATGTCAAGGGTTGATTGAAATGAAGTGGTGATGATTTGACCGGTCTCCGGCACCATCATTCATTGCCCGTCGTCGGGCGGAGCCGGATCTCGAGGGCCTCGCCCGCCGGGATGACTTCGTAGCGGTCGAGGCTTCCTGAAGCCGGGCCGCTGATCACGTTACCGTCGAGGTCGTAGCGGGAGTGGCTGACGCTGCAACACCGGAGTTCGGGCTTGCCCGGCACGGGGTCGATTTTCCGGCCCTTATGGGTACACCGGTTGGAGACGGCCAGATACGAGCCGTCTTGTTTAAATACCAGCACGGGGTAGGGCAGTTCCTTGCCGTTCAGGTAAACGGCGCCGCCGTCGGCGGTCAGTTGAGGGGTCTCCGACAGATCGATCCGGATGGTGTCGCCTTCGATCCGCCATTTGTCCGGCGCCAGCTCCGGGGTTTCGCAGATTCCGAACACCGATTTGAAAAAATTGACCAACGCGCTCATGGGTGCCTCCTTATGGCTGAGGTAGGGTAGGGGATTCAAGTATGGTCATCGGGGTGACGACCCCGTGACAGCGGCAGGCCGTGCTCACCAGAGCCGGCCCGGGCAATGATCCGAGTTGATCCAGGAGGTGGAACAGGGCTCCGGGCCGGTATCCCCCGACGCCGGGTCTCAACTGGTGGCTCCGGATCACCAGGGACCGGCCGCCGGGGACCGGGATATGGGCCAACTGATCGAACATGTTGGGCTTGCGGGGTTGTTGAGTGACGGTGCAACGGTCGGCCGGCTCCGGGCAGTCGTCCGGGCAGATGAAATCGGCGTGGCTCACGTAGATGTCGCCGGAAGGACCGGTCATGGGATGGGCCAGCCGGGATTCGATACCCGGCGGGAGGCCGATCCGGGAAACCCGTTCCGGCCCGAGCCTTCTCATGCACCATTCGGCCGCCAGGTGGACGGGCACCGCCGGGATGATCCAGTCCGGCCCGCCGGTCCGTGAGAGCCGCTCGGCGAGAAACGCCACGCCGTCCGACGCGACGATTTCGGCGCCGTGACCTTCGGCCGCCCGGAGCGATAGCGGGTCCGGGTCCACGAGGGTAAACGAGCGGGGTCCCGAGGACGATGCCAGCCGATCTAGAGCGAGTTGACCGAAGTGCCCCAGGCCGATGATCCAGATTTGTGTCATTTGAAACCCTCCCGAGGGTGAACACCATTGGGCCATGTTCAACGTTTGGGCCGGCCAGCCCTCATCCACCGGGGCTTCGCCCTCATTGTTATACACAAGCTATTCTATCCGCGGATTACGCAGATGGACGCAGATTAAAAAACAAAAAAATCTGTGAAAATCTGCGCAATCCGCGGATAAACGAAGCGCGAGTCCGGCACAAACTTTGATCTTTGATC
>CAZWGY010000578.1:0-2756 GCA_964633575.1 uncultured Desulfobacteraceae bacterium | reverse complement strand
ACCTATCACCTATTGTTATCGACTTCACCCCTCACCATAAAAAAGGAGACAGGCGTTCATGGAACCGGTGACCTGGATGGATCTGAGCGAGATGGCGTTCGACAACAGCATCTCCCACAAGCTCGACCGACTGATATCCGCATCGGGTGCCCGGGATGGATTGGCCGAGGGGATGCGGGTCGCCCTGAAGATCAACACCGCCGAAATGGGCTACGAATACGGGCTGCGTCCCGCCTTTATCCGGACCGTGGTCCAGGCCGCCAGCCGGATCACCAACAACCTGTCCATCTTATGCGACGGTCAGCGCTTAGTGGACTACTGGAAGCGATCCAAGGGGAACACTTTCATGGAAGTGGCCAGCGCCCGCGGCTATTCAAACGAGACGTTAGGCGGACACTTCGTCATCAACGGCGGATTCAGCGGCGACGAGGGGGACCTTTTTCCCTGTGGCTCGACCGAATCGATCCTTGGAGGCGTGGAGGTGGGAACGGCCATCTGCCGGAGCGATGCCCTCTGGGTCCTCTCCCACGTCACCGGCCATCCCCTTTTCGGCCTCAGCGGCGCCTTGCTCAACGGCGGGTTCGAGTGCCTGTCCGGCCGGGCCCGGACCCGGCTTCTCGGGGGCTTGAGCCCTTATGTCTTTAACGGCCGGGGACCCGACCCGGAGAAACTCAGGGACTTTCACCTGAAAGCCCTCGAATCGATCCACGGGGTCCAGGCGGCGGCCAATGGCCGGGTTTTCTACATCAACTTTCTCTGGGACGTGACCCCCCAGCCGGAATACTACCCTTTCAGCGAGCAACCGGTGGTGGAAAACCTGGGATTTCTGGTCAGCCGGGACCCGGTGGCCCTGGACACGGCAACATCCGAGCTGATTGCAAAGCAGGGGCACAACCCCTCGGGTATCGACTTTGCCGGGGTCCTGACCGCCGCCGAGGAGATGGGGCTCGGCAGCCGGGCATACACCCTGAATCGGCTGTCCTGAGCCCCGATCCACTCGGGTAACATAGCCATCACGCAATTTCTTAGGAGAATCCAATGGAGTCCAACCGGAAGGCATTTACCGACAGGCAACGCCGGCAACTAACCCAGGACGGGGCCATTGCCGACGCCCTCAAGCATGTTCGATACAAGATCGCGATTCTGTCCGGCAAAGGCGGCGTCGGGAAGACGGCGGCAACGGTCAATCTGGCCGCGGCCCTTAAAAACGCGGGCAACCGGGTCGGGATCTTCGACGCCGATCTCCACGGACCCAGCGTACCGAAAATGCTGGGCATCCGGAAAGAAGCGCCCTTGAACGGCGCATTCTGGCTGGACCCGGTGGTCACCGATTCGGGGATCAAGGCCCTGTCAGTGGCTCTGTTCTGGCCCGGCGACATGACCCCGGTCTTATGGCGAGGTCAGACCAAGAGCCGGACCATCCGACAGCTCCTCTCGGCCGCCAAATGGGGCGGTCTCGACTACCTCCTGGTGGACCTGCCGCCGGGCACCGGCGACGAGCCCACCGCCATTCTCAAGTCGATCCCGGACCTCGACGGCGTCATCATCGTCACCACCCCCCAGGAGGTCTCCACCCTGGTCTGTTCCAAGGCCATCAACGCGGCCCGCTCATTAGGCGCCAAGGTCCTCGGGCTGGTGGAGAACATGAGCAGTTACACCTGCAAGTGCGGCGACACGGTCCACCTCTTCGGCAAGGACAAGGGCAAGCAGCTCGCCCGGATGATGGAGATCCCCTTTCTCGGATCCATCCCCATCGATCCCCTTTTCTCCGAAGCGGCCGACACCGGCGTGCCGGTGGTCAATCTCCATCCGGAGAGCCTCACCGCCCAAGCCTTCGGCCGGGTGGCCGAAACCATCAGCGGCGGGCTCCCCCCCAAGACGGTCCCCGAGGCACCGCCGGAAGAACACAAGGTCTGCCCCGGCGCCGGGGGCGGGCATCACCACCATCACCATAGTCACCATGGCCTGGGGTCCCATTGCAGCCATGGCCATCACCATCACTGAAGAAAGGAGCACACATTGAGCGAGGAGAAAATGGGCACCAACTACGCCCGGGACCTGATCGAGCAGTTTCGGGCCACCGCTGAAAAAACCGATTACCCGGAGGTGAAAGAAAAGCTCACCGCCGTCTGTAACGACCTTGAACCCCTGGTCAAGAAGCTCTATTTCAAAACCCAGAAGGGCACTGAGGACATGAAAGCCCTGGCCGAGGCGGCGGGCGATCTCGACGCCAAGCTCGCCGCCTGCCAGGCGGCCGAGGAGGCCGAAGGGGTCTGCCAGCCGTTTTTCGACGAGCTGGACAAGATCATCAAGCACGTTAAAACCATGAAGGTCCGGATGACCTGAGAAGGAACGCATCATGGAGATGGAACCGAAGGACAAGGAGATGATCCGAGAGATCACCCGGATGGGAGTCCGCACGGCGGTCCTGCTCCGGGGAGTGATGCTTCAGAAGGTCGATGCCGACACCCTCCGGTGGGGGCTCGCGGAACTGGCCCCCGACCAACTGATGGAGAAATACATTCCCGACCTGATCGACCGGGCCGAAACCGTCCACCTCCTGAACCTGCTCCACCTGGTTTACAGCTTAAACGGCCAGCTCGACTATCAGGTCCGGGAGTACGGGCTCGATTCCCTGAAGGACGACCTCGAGGAGATCAACGTCAGCCTCCAGAGCGTCGGCGAGCAATACGACCTGGAATCCCTGAAGGAAACTATATAATTAGGGCATAGGCTATGGGTCATGGGTCATAGGT
>CAZWGY010000577.1:0-2758 GCA_964633575.1 uncultured Desulfobacteraceae bacterium | reverse complement strand
ACCGGGCAATCCTCTTCACCGGACCCGGCGGGGTGGGCAAGACCGCCCTGGCCGGCCTCTTTGCCCGGCACCTGATGGAACGGCTCCCCGACCTCCGGGTTCTCGGGTTCCGGGCCCCGTTTTCCCTCGACCGGATTTACGAGCCGATCCGGGCGGCCGCCTTCGACGGCGGTGAGGAGCCGACGCTCCAGAAATACGTCAGCGAGGAGCCGGATATCCGGGAGCGGCTCCGGCGGATGCTCGTCTCCCTGGCCGGCCGGACCTTGCCCCTGGCGGTGGTCCTCGACAACCTCGAGACCCTCCAGGACCTCCGGACCCTCGAGATCGCCCCCGAGCACGAAGAGAGCCTCTGGCTCGTCCGAACGGTTTGCGGCCTGAAAGCCCCGACCCGGGTGCTCCTCACCGGCCGCTACACCCTCGCCGACCGGATCGACGCGCCCGTCCACCGGTTTCCGGTGGGCGAAGCCCCCTACGCCGACGTCCTCCGGCGGATGCGCCGGCTCCACTGGCCGGCCGGGATGGACGCGGAGAAAAAGCGCTGGGTTTACTCAGTCCTCGGCGGGAACCACCGGGCCATCGAGTGGGCCGCCCAGTTGCTCACCGACGGCGGAGCCCGGACCGATGACCTGATGGCGGCCCTGAATTCGGTGGAAATCCCCGATGACACCCCCGAAGCCGCCGTCTCCGCCGTGGCCGAGGCCATGCGCCAGAACCTCCTATTTTCCCAGCTCCGGGACCAGTTGACCGAATCCCAGGACCGGCTCCTCCGGGGCGCCGCCGTCTATCGGGTGGCGGTCAACGAGGACGGGCTCGACGTGATCGACCCGGAGGCGGCGGATACGGATGGCGACCGGGACCGGCTGGTGGACTATTCGCTCCTCGAAGCCTTCCGGGACCGGCGGGTCGAGCTGACCTACTACCTGGTGCCGCCGGTGGTCCGGGAGCTTCTCGGAGATCCGGGCTTCCATCCGGAATGGGAAAAAGGGCTTCATTTGCGGATGGGGTTTTACCACCGGGGGCAGGGGGAGTACCTGACCCGGCGGGTGGATGATTATGTCGAGGCGATCCACCACTTCCGGAAGGCGGAAGCCCATGAAGAGGCCGATGCGCTGGCGGAGAGGGTGGCCGATTTTTACTACCGTCGGAGCAATTTCGTCGATGCCAACCGCCTGGTGAAGGCCATCGTTCACCGAGACAATCCCCCGCCGCCCTGTTGGGCGCTGAATCGGTATGGTTTATGTCAATATGTTCTGGGATTTCTTGATGAGGCCCTGGCTGCTTATGAACGTGCTCTGCCTGTAGCTCCGCGCCGGGAAGAAAAGGGGATAGTGCTTAACAACATCGGCGATTTATATAGTATGTTAGGCGACTTCGGGACTGCGCTGAGGTACTTGGAAGAAAGCCTCGATATCAGTCGTGAGAATGGGGATCGGGCTTTGGAAGGGGCTACGCTCAGCAACATCGGGAATTTATACAGATCCCGGGGCGACTACGGGACTGCGATGAGGTACTTTGAAGAGAGCCGCGATATCAGCCATGAGCTCGGGGACCGGGTCTTGAAAGGGACTACGCTCAACAACATATCTGCAATTGCCCATGCCCAAAGTAATTATGGTACAGCACTAAAGCACCTGAAAGAAAGTCTCGAGATCAGTCGCGAAATCGGTGACCTGGCCGGGGAAGGGA
The DNA here is from genome assembly GCA_964633575.1 of uncultured Desulfobacteraceae bacterium. Classification (GTDB taxonomy): domain Bacteria; phylum Desulfobacterota; class Desulfobacteria; order Desulfobacterales; family JAABSP01; genus CAYNGG01. Next base: position 1,072 of record CAZWGY010000577.1, on the reverse strand, counting down.
CTACACTCAACAACATCGGTATAATTTACAAAGCCCGAGGCGACTACGAGACGGCGCTGGGCTACTTTGAAGAGAGCCTCGATATCCGGCGCAAAATCGGGGACCGATCCGGGGAAGGGCATTCGCTCCACAGCATCAGCCAGATCTACGATGCCCGAGGCGACTATGGGACGGCGCTGAGGTACCTGGAAGAGAGCCTCGAGATCAGTCGTGAAATCGGTGACCGGGCCTGGGAAGGGAGTACGCTCAATAGCATCGGTATAATTTACAAAGCCCGTGGCGACTACGGGACGGCGCTGGGCTACTTTGAAGAGAGCCTCGATATCCGGCGCAAAATCGGGGACCGGGCTGGGGAAGGGACGGCGCTCAACAATTTAAGCCAGATTTACCATGCCCGAAGCGATTACGAGGCGGCACTGAGGTGTCTGGAAGAGAGCCTCGAAATCCGGCGTAGAATTGGGGACCGGGCCGGGGAAGGGAAGACGCTCAACAACATCAGCCAGATTTACGATGCCCGAGGCGACTACGATACGGCGCTGAAGCACCTTGAAGAGAGTTTAGAAATCCGTCGTGAGATCGAGGACCGGGTCGGTATAATGCAGACGCTTCACAACATGGCCGGAATGGCTTTCAATGCAAAAGACATAGAAAAAGCCTCCAGGTTATGGCCCGAGGCCCTTGATCTCGCCATGGAAACGAAAAATGCGCTTGGACTTTTTAACGTGAGCCGGGATTTCGGGTTTTTTCTGGCCAAAAACGGATATCCAGAGAAGGGCAAAGAGCTTTTGACAATGGCGGCCCAGGTCGGCCGGGCCGCCGGGATGCCCGGTGTGGAAAAGGTTGAAGCGATCTTGAAGGCGCTTGGAGACTCGGAATGAATTCCCTGACCCCACCCAACCGGCTGAAGTCGGATGAGATTCCCTTTCACCCGAAAAGGAGCCGACGCCCATGACCGACCCCACCCCCCGCCCCGATGACCCGGCCGAGGACAAGGTATCTAAAAACCTCACCGATGCTGACCGCTACTATTTGGAGCAGGCATACAAGGACCCGGTGGAGCGAATCCCGAGGC
>CAZWGY010000576.1:0-2769 GCA_964633575.1 uncultured Desulfobacteraceae bacterium | reverse complement strand
GGTTTTTGATTTTATAGATATAATGGTCGTTTAGGCCAGAGGTCGCCCGGCTCGGCCAACCCCTCCCCCCGGCCCCCTCCCCTAAAGGAGAGGGGGTGACATCAATTACCCGATATGTTTAAAATTAAAGGTTGTTCCCCCCTTCCCTTTAGGGAAGGGGGGATAGGGGGGTTAGGTTTGACGGCCGGCCCAAGTTCATGGCGCCGAAATCAGGCACAAAGATGTGTATAACGACGAGGGCGACGCCCTGGCCTTATCGTGAAAATACGCGCCGCCCGTGCTCCAACACGGTAAAAACCATTTCCATGCACGGGGGTGATCACGATGCCCTGGCCTATATCAATTCGCGCCCTCGGCGCTGACCCAGCCTCAACGGGGCGGATTGTTTTAGGCCGGGGTGGAGCCCCTCATCTTTGTACCTGATTTCGGCCCTCTGAGCACAAGCGGGAACACCGATCCCGATTTCGATTTCGATTTCGATGGTGTCTCGCCCGCATGATGTTTGTAGAGGCGCCCCCCGTGGCCGCCCTTGTTCTCCCCCCCGGCGCGCCGGGGGGATGAACCATTGACAAAGCTCGTTGGCGTGGGTATTCGATGATAGACGGGCGGGTCGGCCGATGGGGCGGACCCATCTTCGAGCCGAAAGACAACCCACGGCGTGGTTTAATATAGGAAGCATAAGGGGGGAAGGATGGAAATTCGCTGCCAATCCTGCGGTACCCGGTTCGACCCGGAGGCCAACGGGGCCTGGCCCCAGGGCCCGGCGGCCTGTCCGGAGTGCGGCCATTCGGCTCCGCCTCCGGACCCCACATCCGATCCCGCTGAGGCCGTGGAGCTTCCGCCGGTCTTTGTCATCGTTTCCGACGAGAGCTGTCCCCTCTACACCACCCACGATGAATTCCAGCTCACCCAACAGGGATTCTGGGTTCCCCACGGCAAAGCCCCCTGCCTCATCCTCGCCAAGGACGTCCGAAACCTTCTCCGCCGATTGCGCCGGGGCGAGCCCGAAGCGACTGAACGCCCCATGTTCAAGTGCAGCGGCTGCACGGGCCAGATCCGCTTTGCCCGGAAATCGGAACGGTTACAGGAGGCATCGGACCCCATCGAGACCATGGTGGACCTGTTGGCCGGCTTTTCCATCTTCGAGGGCCTCGAACGGGACGACATCCGGGATGTCGCTTCCCTTATGCGGATGGACCAGTTCGAGCCGGGGGATATCGTTCTACGCAAGGGCGAGATCGGACGGAACCTCTTTATTGTGATCCAGGGCCGGGGGGACGTTTTGAGCGACGACGGGATGGGGATTGCCGCCATCGGCCGTGGAGAGGTCTTCGGGGAGATGAGCCTCCTGAGCGGATCGCCGGTGGGGGCCACGGTCCGGGTGGCCATGCCCACGACCATGATGCGGATCAGCGTGGACCATTTTCGAAAGATCCTCGACCGCTACCCGTCCCTTCAAATGAGCTTCACCCGGCTTCTGGTGCGGAGAATGGCCGAGATCAACCGGGCCCGGTCCGACCGGTACGCATCGGGGCTGGCCGGGAAGCTCTCGGAGATGCCCCCGCCGGATCTCTTTCAGACCTTCAACATCAACCAGAAAACCGGGGTCCTCACCCTGAAGCTCCCTCAGAAAAAGACCGCTCAGCTCTCTTTCCGGGAGGGCAAGCTGGTGGATGTCGAGTACGACGGCCGCCAGGGCGAGGACGCCTTTTTCGAGCTCCTCAAGCTCAAGGAAGGCCATTTCAAGTATTTTCCCGGCCTGTCCCCGGAGAAGATGCAGGCATCGGAGATCGGTGATTTCATGTATTTAATCATCGAAGGGCTCCGGCGCATCGAGCAGGACGATCGGGATTTCCTTCGGACGGTGATCCCGACGTTGGTATAGTGTCCCTTAACTGGAAGTCCATGGGTGACGAAAATGGCGACTGATACCATGACCATGGAGCTGGAAGGCAAGGTGTCCCTCGACGACTTTGCCGAGGCGATGCTGAAGCTCAAGCATCTGATCCGGACGCTTTCCATGGAGCTGAATGCCGACGGCATCGATTGGATGGTCGATGATTTGAGCGCGGGCAGCGCCAGTGCGTCGATTCGGGGAACATCTCAAATGCCCGGTAAAGTAGAAAAGGTGGTCCGCGCGGTCGGTATTGTGGGCGATTCCCTGGCTTCTGGTACCCCCATCCCCTATTCGGATAAGGTCCGGATACGGGCGTCGGCCCTGACGCAAGTAATCGGTGACGGGATTCGGTCCATTCGGCTGACCACCGCGCTGGCGACTTCAATAATATCGGCTTCCCCGCGTACCGAGCGCAGCGGTATTGGGTATGCTCGGGGCGTATTGAAAGGCACGGTCGAAACCATGTCCAGACGAAAGGGGCTGAGGTTTACCCTCTACGATGCGGTTTTCGATTCCGCCGTGAATTGTCGCTTGAGTCCGGGGCAGGAAGACATTATGCGCGAGGCCTGGGGCAAGTCGGTTTGCGTAACGGGATGGATCGGCCGGGAGATGGCTTCCGGACGACCCGTCAGTGTGACCGAGGTCCAGGAAGTGCGGGTCATTTCAAACGCTCCGCCCGGCGCGTACAAGCACGCTCGGGGAATACTGGGGCAACGAGCCGAAAAACCGGAAATGACCATTCGCCGGTTCCGGGATGCCTGAAACAGCTCATCGCATCTACTGCGAAATCGGCCCGCCAACCCCAAACCAGCTTTATCCGGCCATGATCATCGTTTGGGCCATTCGTTTCACCCGGCTCATCAAACCCCTCC
>CAZWGY010000575.1:0-2788 GCA_964633575.1 uncultured Desulfobacteraceae bacterium | reverse complement strand
GTCCGGGTGGAATCGTCGTACTTCTGGGTCTGGATAAAAAACGTGGGGTCGTAGATGACCTCGCAGATATCCTGGAGAATCTCGTTGTGGACCTCCACCCGGACCCCCACCTCGATCCCCCGGTGAGAAGTGGTGATCCCGTGTTGGGAGGCCATCCGGCCCACCCAGTCGGCGCCCACCCGGCCCGGAGCCAGAATGACCCGGTCAGCGCGGTAGGTGGCCCGGTCGGTAATCACGCCCCGGACCGCGTCGACTTCCACCAGGATGTCCGTCACCTCCTCGCCGGTGTGGAACTCCACCCCCCGGTCCCGGATGTAGTCGGCCATGGCCGCGATATAGCCGGGCAATGAATCGCTCCCCAAATGCTTCTGCCGGATGAGCAAGAGGTCGATCCCGTAACGCTTGGCCGACTTCCGGATCTCCCGGGCCCTGGCCATGTCGGTGGGGTAAACCGGTCCGTCCATCCCGAACCGGTTGAAGATCGCCTCGGTCTCCTCGATGAGGGCCTTGGCTTCGGTCCGGGGCATGAACTGGGTCAGGTCGGTCTTGCCGAGCTTGTGGATATAGTTGAGCTTGCCGTCGGAAAAGAGGCCGGCGCCGCCGATTCCGCAGAGGATGTTGCAGGGCGAACAATGGATGCAGGCCCCGGCGGCGTTGACCGGACATTTCCGTCGGCCGGGGTCCTTGCCCTTTTCGATGAGCAGGACCCGAAGGGATGAGTGCTCAGCGAGATAATAAGCGGCGAAAAGGCCGGCCGGCCCCCCGCCGACGATGATCACGTCGTATCGGTGTTGCGTGTCTTGGGCGGTCATGGTCTCAACGGGTATCTTTAGTATGTGTTATGGCGGCCCGGATCGGTTCAGCGGGCCCTTTATCCGGTTATACGGAGCGGCCCGGCGGGATGCAAGGAAAAACTTTCCGGCGTTGACGGAGGTTCGGTATGGGGGTAGAATGCTTCCGCAAGTATTGTTGGAGCGGGGCGACGGGATGACCACAAAAAGCCAAAAAAGGAGATGGGTGATGGGATGCGGCAGGCGGATGGCCTTGGCTTATGGACTGCTGGGGTGGCTCCTGGCGGTGGCCGGTTGCGCGTCGGTGGAGATCGCGACCACCGGTCGGGAGACCCTGCCCGAGGCACGGATCACCCTGTCCGGCGCCGCCGAAGGGGGCGGGATGTGGGAAGGCCGGGACCTCTGGGTCAGCTTTGACTGGGTCCGGTCCGGTGACACCCTGAAGCTGTCGGGGACCGTCGGCTTTTTCAAGCCGGTGGCTGACGGCTTTGCCGCTCTGTCGGGATTCACCCTCCGGGTCCATTTCCTGGATACCGACGGTCGAGTGATCAGCACGTCGGGCGTGGCCACCGCCGCCTATCGGAAGCCCATCACCCCTTTGACCTTCGAGCGGAACCTGACTGTCCCCCCGGAGACCAACGCCATGGCCTTCAGCTACAGCGGGCGGGCCATCGAGGGCGGTGGCGAGGGTTCGCCGGGCAGCCGGGACGGCGGGATCTCCTGGGATTTCTGGCAGGTTCCGTTTCCATGATCCGCCGGGATCGATCCGCCGCCGCCGGAATGGGAAATGCCATGGCATTTTACGCCGGCCGCCGGGCTCTGGAGCGGGTCCGGGAGAGCGGCCTGGCGCCGGAAGATGTCCGGGCGGTCCTTGGCGCGGCCGGCGGCCCCAAATGGCTGATCCTGGGCCATTTCGACCGGGCCGTTTTGGCCGGCTGGCTGAGGGATCGGACCGATCCCCTGCCCCTGATCGGCGCCTCTTCCGGAGCGTGGCGCTTTGCCGCCGCCTGTCGGGCCGATCCCGTGGCGGCCACCGACCGGTTCGAAGCGGCCTACGTGGACCAGCGCTATCGGGTCAAGCCTTCCCCGGCCGATGTCAGTGCCGAGGGAAAGCGGATTCTCGACGAGTTTTTGGGCGACACCGGCGCGGGCGAGGTGGTCTCCCATCCCCGCTACCGTCTGACGGTGATTGTGTCTCGAAGCCGCGGCTTTCTGCTCCGAACGGAAAGCCGGGCGGCTCAGATGGCGGGCTTTGGAGCGGTGGCCCTGGCCAACGCCATCTCCCGGCGGGCCATTGGGCTTGCCTTTGACCGGCTTCTCGTCGCCGACCCCCGGACCCCGCTGAATGGGCGGCTCCAGCCTGACGGCATCCCCACTCGTAAGGTCCGGCTGACGGCGGACAACCTCCGGACGGCGCTTTTGGCATCGGGCTCCATTCCCCTGGTCATGACCCCGGTCCGGGAACTTCCCGGCGCGGCCGGCGGCCCCTTCTGGGACGGCGGAGTGGTTGACTACCATCCGGACATCCCGACCCCGCCGTGCGACGGGGTGATCCTCTTCCCCCATTACACCGACCGGATCGTTCCCGGTTGGCTCGACAAAAAGCTGACCTGGCGCCGGCCGAAATACACCGACGATCTCCTCATGGCCATGCCGTCAGCCGACTTTCTAGGCCGGCTTCCCGGCGGCGCGATCCCCGACCGGACCGATTTCCACCGGTTTTTCGGGCGGGATGGCGAGCGAATCCGACGCTGGGAACAGGCCATCGATCTGAGCCGGGCCTTAGCCGAGGACTTCATGGAAGCGGTCTTGTCGGGGCGAATCCGGGAGCGGGTCCGGCCGATGCCCGAAAAGATCCGGTAAGCGCCGGTTTTTGACCGCGAATAAAGAGGACTGAGGACTGAGGAATATAGACCTCCGAGGTTTCCAAAACCTCGGAGGTCAACAATGCAGAGCCGCGACCGTGAGGGAGCGTCTCGGTGAGCCGATCGAACGTC
>CAZWGY010000574.1:0-2797 GCA_964633575.1 uncultured Desulfobacteraceae bacterium | reverse complement strand
AACCACGAAACACACGAAGATTTTCACGATAAACAGAAAAAATCTGCGAAAATCTGCGTAATCTGCGGATAAAATGTATTTTCACGATAAAGTAATAATGAAAGGATGCTAAAAATCAGAAATCAAAAATCAGAAATCAAAGATCAAAAATCAAAGATCACGGCGGCGGCCCAACGGCTCATCAGCCGCCGGGCGGGGCTCATCCGGGACTTTCTGGAGGGCCGGGTGCCCGAGTTTATCCGCCGGCATACCCGGCTGGTGGACGAGTACCTCGACGAGACCTGCGAAGAAAGCCAAGCCGCCGCCGACCTGACGGCGGCCGGCCGGGCCTACGCGATCGTGGCCCTCGGGGGCTACGGTCGGCGGGAGCAGTGCATCCATTCCGACGTGGACCTCCTCTTTCTCTTTGACGACGAAATCCCGGACGCGGCCGGCCAACTGGTCCGTGAGGTGACTTATCCGCTCTGGGACGGCGGTCTCCACGTCAGCCACACCATCCGGACCCTGGCCGAGCCCCTGACCGTGCCCGAGGACGTCGAGGGGCTCACCGCCATCCTGGACGCCCGGTTCATTTGCGGCCATTCCCCGCTCTTCGCCGGCTTCCGCCGGGCCTTCCGGGAGACGGTGATCCGGCCCCGGGCCGACGAGCTGACCGACTGGCTGGTCCGGACCAACCGGACCCGGCACGACCGGTTCGGGGACTCATCCTATCTCCTCGAACCGAACCTCAAGGAGGGCAAGGGCGGGCTCCGGGACTACCACACCATCCTCTGGGTGGGCCGGATCGCCTCGGACGTCCGGGAATTCCGGGACCTGGAGTATTACGGCTACCTCAGCCACACCGAACAGCGGGAGATGGCCGAAGCCCTGGAATTTATCCGGCACATCCGGAACCACCTCCACTATCTGGCCGGGCGGAAGGTGGATCAGCTTCATTTCGACTACCAGGAAAAGATGGCCGACCATCTCGGCTACCGGGCCGAGGACGGCCAGCAGCCGGTGGAGCGCTTCCTCGGGGATCTCCACATCCGGATGGAACGGGTAAAGCAGCAGCACGCGGTCTTTGTCAATGAGCTGGAAAGCCTCTGGCGGTCCCGGGAAGACGGCCCGACCGTTGAAGGGGATATCGGGGTGCCGGGGCTTGAGGTGGCCCGGGGGATGCTCCGGTTTACCTCTCCCGAGGCGGTGATCCAGGCTCCGGAGCTCCTCATGGGGATTTTCGAGGCATCCGCCCGGCTGGGGGTTCCGCTGAGCGCCGAGGCCCGACGCCTGATCGGGGACATGGCCGAGCTGGTGGACGACCGGTTCCGGGAATCGGTCACGGCGGTGGCGACCTTCGAACGGATTCTCACCGCCCCCAACACCGAACACAACGTCCTGGCCGAGATGATGAACACCGGCTTTCTCCGCCGGTTTATCCCCGAGCTGTCGGCCATCTATCACCGGATTCAGTACGACGACTACCACCTCTTTCCGGTGGACACCCACTCCGTCCGGACCGTCCGGACGGTGAAATCCTTCGGGACGCCTTATGATCCGACCTTCGGGACCCTCTGCGGAGAGCTTTTCGCCGGGCTGGCCGACCCCCGGCCCCTCCTCTGGGCCGCCCTGCTCCACGACGTGGGCAAGGGGGAGCCCGGCGGAAGCCACTCGGAAAAAGGGGTTCCCATTGTCGGGGCGATCCTCACTGAAAAGGGCTACCCGCCGTCCTTCGTGGAGACCGTCCGGCTCCTCGTCCGGGAGCATCTCCTTCTGGCCAAGACGGCGGCCCGACGGGACATCGAGGACGAGGAGACCGCGCTCTTCTGCGCCCGCCGGGTCCACGACGCCGAAACCCTCCAGATGCTCTACCTCCTGACGGTGGCCGATTCGGTGGCCACCGGCCCCAAGGCATGGAATAGTTGGACCCTGTCGCTGATGCAGGGGCTCTACCTCAACGTCCTGAGCATCGTTCGGCACGGGGAGCTGGCCAGCCGGGAGGCGGTGGCCCGGGTGGATGAGAAAAAAGCCGAGGCGCTCCGGATGGCCCCCACCGAGGAAATCCGGTCCGAAGCCGAGGCCCTGATGGCGGTGATGTCGCCCCGCTACCTCCTGAGCGCCGAACCGGACGAGATGATCGCCCACGTCAATCTCCACCGGCTCCTGGGCGACCAGGCATTTGTCTGGAAGATCGAGCGGACCGAGACCCCCGACACCCGGGCGGTCTCCTTATGCGCCCGGGACATGCCGGGCCTCTTCTCCCGGATCGCCGGGGTGTTGACCCTGAACGGCGTGGACATCCTGAACGCCCGGATTTACACGTGGCGGGATAACGTGGCCGTGGACGTCTTCTACGTCCGGCCGCCGCCGGACGAGATTTTCGAGGCGGAAAAGTGGGACCGGGCGGCCGAGGACCTCAACGCCGCCCTGAGCGGTCGGCTGGACGTGGGGGCGGCCATCCGGGAACGGCGGGCCGAGCGGAAGGCGGTCCGTCCGCCGGGTAGCCACCGCCCCACCCGAGTGGTGGTGGACAACGACACCTCCCGGTTTTTCACCATCGTCGAAGTCTTCACCTACGACTTCCCCGGGCTCCTGTTCGCCGTCACCGACGCCCTGTTCCGATGCCGGCTCGACATCTGGCTGGCCAAGATCGCCACCAACGTGAATCAGGTGGTGGACGTCTTCTACGTCCGGGATTTCGACGGCCAGAAGGTCGATTCGGCAGCCCAGGTCTCGGAAATCCGGGCGGCCATTGAGGCGGTGCTCCAGTAACGGCGGACCGAAACCGCAATCGATGGGCAAAAATGATGCCGGATTA
>CAZWGY010000573.1:0-2805 GCA_964633575.1 uncultured Desulfobacteraceae bacterium | reverse complement strand
CTGGGAGCGCGGGCGTCTCGCCCGCATGGCGTAGGGGCGGCCCTTGCGGCCGCCCCCTGGAGATGGATCTGGCGAAACTTTTTTTCACCCAAGGAGTTCGCTTGAAGCGATCATCAACCAACACCGATTCAGCCATAATCATAACCGTTTGAATTCATAAGTTTTTAAAAATCCGACAATCAACGAATCCGCCCGAAATGCCGCTTCATTTCGATGCTGTCTTAAAATATATGTAATATCAATATGATATAATAGTCAAAAAAATTTTCCATCGTTCCGCGAAATGGAACGGTCCTCTGTTAAGGTCTCTCCGGAATGACGGCAATGGTCCATGATCCATTGCCCACCCCAACCCCATTTAAGAAAGGAGAAGACCATGCCCATTCGGAAAAAACGTCGCCCGGTCCAAACCTATTCCCCGGCGGTGAGCCCGGAGCTGTTGGCCGGAAGGAACCGGAGTTTTTTGAAATGCCAGCTCTGTGTTTATCTCCAGCGCCTTTTCCGGAACCAGCCGCCTCAGCTTGACCGGGAGACCTACGGAGTCATCTGCTTCGCCATGGGCGAGAGCTGGATTGATGAGTTGCGCGAGAACCTGAGCGAGTATCTCCACGGAACCCGGCTTGCGAGGCTGAACGAAGACCTGGAAGAGGCCGACGATGCGGATGACGCCGCCTTTGCGATTATCCGGGCCTTGAAAAACACGAACAGCCGGGTCCGGAAACGGGTCGAAAAGTCGATTCTCCGGGATCTGGACAAAACCATCGGGGATTATGACCTCCTGGCCGAAGCGCCCCGGACGAAATCCCAGGTCGAAGCCAACATCGACACCACGGCCGAAATCTTCGGGCTGACCGAGGACGAGCGGGATCTCCTGCTCTTCCTGCTGATCATGTTCATCTTTGAAGAAGCCGAGGGGTTTTTCATGGACCATCTCTCCGCCGGCAGACCCTTTTTCCGGCAGAACCTGGCCACGCCCCTTGATATGAGCATCGACCGTCTCAACGAAGCGATCTACGGGAGGCTCTACCGGCTCGAGATCATCGAGATCAACATCCACACCCTGAGCCTCAACGACTCGTTCATCGAGATCCTCGAAAATCCGGAAAAGGCCCTGACCAGCCGGAATTCCTTCACTCCAATCCCCGACAGCGGGCTCGACCTGGATGCTCACCTGGTCAACCCGGCCCACATCCGGATTCTCGAACAGCTCCTCCGGGACAAGCCGGATTCCTCGACCCACATCCTCCTCTACGGCCCGCCGGGAACCGGGAAAACCAGCTTTGCCCGGGCCCTGGTCAAGTCCCTCGACGTTGCGGGATACGAGATCGTCAACAATGAACAGAACAGCAGCGCCGTCCGCCGGGGGGCGGTCCTCTCCTGCATCCACTTCACCAACGGCGGCGGCGGCTCGGTGATTGTCGTCGATGAGGCCGACAGTCTCCTGAGCACCCGGCAATCCTGGTTCGAGATTGGCGAAACCCGGGATAAAGGCTGGGTCAACCACCTCCTGGAACAGGACGGTCTCCGGATGATCTGGATCGTCAACACCCTCTCCATGGACCAGTCCATTTACCGCCGGTTCGCCTACAGCGTCCAGTTCCAGCCGTTCACCCGGAGGCAGCGGATCTCGGTCTGGCAAAATGTCCTGACTCGCCGAGGATCCGAGATGGCGCTGACCGACGGGGACGTCGAGGCCCTGGCCACCCGTTACGAGGTCAGCGCCGGAGGAATCGAGCTGGCGGTCCGGAAGGCCGCCGAGGTAGGACTCACGGCGCCGGAGACGGTCCGGGCCTTTCTGGACCAGACCCTGATGGCCCACCTGACCCTGATCCACGAAGGACGTCGGCCGCCCCTCCCGGTCAGCGCGGAAAACGGCTTTCTCATCGACGGGCTCAACATCAAGGCCGATCTCTCCCGGCTCATCGATGGTATCCGAACCTGGAATGCCCACCATCAGGACCCCACGGCTCCCGCCCCCCGATCCCTGAGCCTCCTCTTTTACGGCCCGCCGGGGACCGGAAAGAGCGAGACCGCCAAGTACATCGCCGAGGTCATGGACCGGGACCTGATGCCCTGCAAGGCCAGCGATATCCTGGATATGTTCGTCGGCGGCACCGAGCGGAACCTGGCGTCGATCTTCACCGAGGCGGAGGACCGGGGGGCCGTCCTCATGATCGACGAGGTGGATTCCTTTCTCATCAACCGGAAACGGGCGCTCCGGTCCTATGAGATCACCCAGACCAACGAGTTTCTCAGCCAGTTGGAGAATTTCCGGGGGATCGTGATTTGCAGCACGAACCAGATCCCGGACCTGGACCATGCCGCGTTCCGGCGGTTCAACCGGAAGATCGGGTTCGACTACCTCAACGGGAGGGGCAACCTCCGGTTCTACGAAAAGTTTCTGGCCTCGTTCGCCAAGGGTTCACTCAGCGCGCGGGATAAAAAGCGGCTGTCCGCCATCCGGTCCCTGGCGCCCGGAGATTTCAAGGTCGTCCGAAACCAGTACTTCCTGGACGCGGGGGAGGGCCTGACCCACTCGGCGCTCATCGACGCGCTGGAAACCGAAAGCCGTTTCAAGCTGGATGACCGGTCCGGGGCGGTGGCCGGCTTTACCTCCACTCCGCAATCGGCTGGCTCGGAAATCGCCGCCTGACCCCGGAGCTGACGGGCAACGCCGGTGCCGGGGCCCACAGGCCCCGGTATCGGCTCATCCGGGCCGGCAAAAGGGAGGGATGGCCTTGGTCATCATTTCGGCCACACGGCGTCCGGACCTAACCCCCCTAGCCCCCCTTCCCTGAAGGGAAG
>CAZWGY010000572.1:0-2811 GCA_964633575.1 uncultured Desulfobacteraceae bacterium | reverse complement strand
ATCACCCCCTCTCCTTTAGGGGAGGGGGCCGGGGGGAGGGGTTGGATGAGCCGGGTGAAACGAATGACCCAAACGATGATTATGGCCAAAGATTGCAAATCCGCTGTCTTGGCTGATGGAGAAAATATGATGATTGTAGATGCAACGGATTTATATCAGATTCGTCAAACCGGGATCAGGCTTTTAAACCGTGAACTGGGGCCGGTGGCAATGATCCGGTTTCTACAACAATATCAAAAAAGTTATGGAGATTATTCAAAAGAAAGACACGAATGGATCGACAAAATGACGGTTTCCGATATTGTTGACCGGATTGAAAGCCGGAAAGATCGTCCATCCGCCCCCCTTTCCCGACGGGAGCCATAAACGCGGGACCGTCGGGAAAGTATATGCCGGAGCAATTTGCCATGACCACCATCATCCACCACCTGATCCAATCGATCCGCGGCGCCGCCGTCCATAACCCGGATGTCCAGGTCGCCCCGGCCTGCATCCTCTGGCCGGACGCGGACCGGCAGTGGCGGTCGGTCATCCCCCGGCTTCAACGGGAGATACCGCAGCTCCTGGTCCTCGGGGAGTACGACCCGGAGAACCGGACCGGCCCCGCCATCTGGCTCCGGTGCGTCATCGCCGGCAAGATCGAATCGGTCCCGGTCCTCGACGGCCGGCCGCCCGTCCTCTATCTTCCCGGCGTGGGCCGGCCGGACCTCCGGGTCGTGGCCTCCTGTCCCGATCCGCTCAAGCCCCTGGCCGAGCTTCAGTTCCGGGGAGCGATCTGGTCCCAGGTCAACGCCAGGGACTGGACCCTCTTCGCCTTTCTGAAATCCGACGCGGGCGGGCTCAACCTGGACGTGGCCGGGGACGGGAAAACCAAAAACGCCATCCGGCTTGCCCTCGACCGGCTGATGGATGAAACGGTCGATTCCCCGCGCGGGAAGCATCTCGACAAGGATTTTTTTAACAGCCTGCTTCTGGGGGGCGATCCGGTCAAGGACCTCCTCCAGTGGCTCGACGGGGGCGACGCCTTCAGGGAAGGCCGGGAGGCGGAGTGGCCGGCGTTCGTCGAGGTCTGCGAATCCCGGTTCGGCTTCAATCCCGACAACGACGGGCTCCTGACCGGCGCGGAGCGGCTGGCGTCCCGAAAAGGCCCGTGGCGGCCGGTCTGGGACCGGTTCAGCGAGGCTCCGGCCCGGTACCGCCACATCCCGGACCAGATCCGGAAATGTACCATGCCCCTGGATCTCTTCCAGGACGCCGAGTCCCATGGCGGCTGGCCCCAGTGGAACGCTCAACGGGAAGCCGATCTCCGGCGAGCCCTGGCGGAGATGGCCGACCAGCCGGCTCATGAGGCCCGGGCGCGGATGGCCGAGCTGGAAAAGGATCACGGACCCCGGCGCGACCTGGTCTGGGCGGAGCTGGATGAGTCGCCCCTGGCCCGGGCGTTGACCCACCTCACCACCCTGGCCGGAATGACGGAAACCCAGTTGGCGGCCGGGACGGTCCAGGACCTCCAGGCCGGCTTTACCCAGTTCGGCTGGAAGGCCGACGACGCCGTGATCCGGGCTCTGGCGTGCGTCAACCGGAACGAGGACTACGAGGCGGTCGCATCGGCGGTCCGGTGTCTCTATCTGCCGTGGATCGCGGCTTCCGCCCACCATCTCCAGGCGGCCGCGGACGCCTCCGGATATCCCGGCCGGACGGCGTTGACCCACGAGGAGACGGCGTTTCCGGCCGGGACCTGCGTTCTTTTCGTCGATGGGCTCCGCCATGACGCGGCCCGGCGGCTCATCGACCGGTTGACCGAAACGGGGTATGACGCGGCGGGGACCGCTTCCTGGGCCGCTCTGCCCAGCGTCACGGCCACCGGAAAGCCGGCGGTCTCGCCGGTCCGGCATCTTCTGGAAGGCGACGAGGCACCTGTGGAATTCGACCCCGTCGTCTCCGGGACCGGGCAGTCCTTAAAGGGCGGCCAGGTCTTCAAAAAGCTCTTGAAAAGCGCCGGCTGGCAGATACTGAAGGGGTGGGACCTCGGCGACCCGACCGGGCGGGGCTGGGCCGAATCGGGCAATCTGGACGCCGAAGGCCACAACCACGGCTGGAAGCTGGCTCACCGCCTGGAGTCGATCCTGGGGGAGATCGCCGACCGGGTCCGGCACCTGATCGATGGGGGCTGGCGGACGGTCCGGATCGTGACGGATCACGGCTGGCTCCTGATCCCCGGCGGGCTTCCCAGGGAAGACCTGCCCGGTCAACTGACGGAGAGCAAGTGGGGCCGGTGCGCGGTGATCAAGCCGGGGGCGGCCGTTGCCGGGCCCCGGTTGCCGTGGTATTGGAACCCCCATCAGCAATTCGCCCTGGCCCCCGGGGTCGCCAGCTTCCGAAAAGGGCTCCAGTACGCTCACGGCGGCCTGAGCCTCCAGGAGTGTCTGGTGATGGAGATCACCGTGACCGCCGACCCCGACGCGGCGGAGAGCACCGCCGCCGTCGAGATCACCGACATCATCTGGAAAGGGATGCGCTGCAAGCTGGCAGCAGAAGGCGAAACCGACGGCCTCTTCATGGACATCAGAAAACAGCCCGGCAACCCGGAGACCAGCCTGGTCATGAGCGTCAAGCCGGTCAGGGAAGACGGCACGGCGTCGGTGGTGGTGGAAGACGAGGAGCTGGAGGGAACAAAGGCCGTGATGGTCCTGATCGACGCGGACGGCCGCCTGGCCGCTCAGGTGGAGACGGTGGTTGGTGGGGGAAAGCAATGAGATGGCGGGCGCGGTCAACAACGCCATTGAATGAAGCAATGGTTTATCGTGAAAA
>CAZWGY010000571.1:0-2855 GCA_964633575.1 uncultured Desulfobacteraceae bacterium | reverse complement strand
CTTGTGCCCGGCATCCGCTGGGGGACCCTCGTCATCGGCGCCGCCGGGCTGGCCCTGTTCGGAATGCTGACCTATATCCGCCGCTTTCTCGAATCCCAGTCTTCCCGGCCCGTCCGATGGCCTGAAGAGGGCGGATCGACGGCCCCCGGAGCGAAAAAGCCCCCGCCTTCCCGGCGGTCCGGCTTCGGCCTGGTGATCCTCGGAGCTGCGGGGCTCGGACTCATCGGATACCTGCTCTGGCCGGCGGCATCCCAATGGTTCTCGGAGCCGGAGCAGCAGAGGCCCGGCCTTCCATTGGAGCCACCCGTTGAGTCGAAGCCCCCACCGGCGGCGGACACGGCCGCTCGCATCGATCCGGAAGCCGACCCCGAGGCCCGGCGTCAGGCCCGGCTCCGGGAGGTCGAAAGCCTCGGCAGGCAGGCCAAAGCCCACTATCGGGCCGGCCGCCTGGCGCGGTCGGAAGCGCTCCACCGGCAGCGGCTCGACCGGTATCTGGCCATCGAAAGCGACCGGCTCTCCGACCTGCCGGCCATCCACGCGGAGCTGGCCTTCGTGCTGTTCAAGCGGAAGAAATACGACGAGGCCGAATCTCACTATCAACAGGCCATCGTCCATGCCATCCGGCAGGGTCTCGAGAAATCCCACGCCATGGGCTGGTATAAACACCGGCTCGGCGATGTCTATGCCGCTTCGGGCCGGCTGAAGGCGGCCGAGACCGCATACCTCGAAGCCCTGGAGATCCGGCAAGGGGTGGATGGGGCCGGGCGGTCCAACGCGGAAACGGTCAAGGCCAGGCTATCCGAGCTTTACAAGCGGATGGAGCAGGTCGAAGCAGCCGACGCTTCCCAGACGGGACGGAATCAAGGGGGCGCCTCACGTGCCGCCAGGCCGTCGCAACCGGCGTCGGATGGGGCGGAGGGCGAGCCCATCCGGGTCGAGGTCCGCCTCTCCGAATCGTTTACGGTGGGGGACCGCTTCATCGGAGCTTCCTGGACCCCCTTTACCAACCCGACATCCGAAACCCGCCCTCCGGAGATCTCCGCCGAGCCCGACTACCGGGGGGCGGTCCAGCGATACGGGCGACTCCGGCTGGGCACCGGACCCGACCCGGACTATCACTTCGTCTTCGACGTTCCCGACGCCCCCCATCCCGTGGTCTATTTCGACCGGAACAAGAACGGGGACCTGACCGACGACGGGCCGCCGCTGACCAACCAGGGGACCGGGATCTTCGCGGCCCGGATTGATCTCCCGTTCGACCGGCTTATCCGGGAGACCGATTTTGAGGCATCCTACACCCTCTGGTTTTTCGTCAACGACGGCGCCTGGAAGCGGGGGTTCGCCAACCATTACGCCCGGACTCATCTGGAAGGGGACGTGACCCTGAACGGAGAACGGCTCCGGGCCTATATCCTCGAAACCGGCCTCCATGACGCCGATTTCACCAATGACGGAATCAGCTTCGACCTCGACGGGAACGGAAAAATCGACTGGCGGACCGAGCACGTCAAGCCCGGTGATATCTTTCGGTATAAGGGGCGTTTCTACCAGTTTGAGGTTCGCTGGTGACCCCGGCTCGGACCATAACGGTCAATGATTATTTGTCAATCCTGATTTTCGGGAAATGAAATGACCTTGCATGTCCGCTGTTTTCCGGGTATGAGCGTAAGTGGTGCTATGTCATCCGGCAACGCGGGCGGCGCCCGCTTAATCCAACCTTATTCATAAGGAGGCGTGAAATGAACAGAGGCAAGGCGTGGACAATCGGTATCGTAACGGTGATGACCGCCGCGGCCCTTCTTTTGGGCTCATGGCAACCGGCGGCGGCAAAGCCCGTCCAGTGGAAGATGACCAGCACCTGGCCGGCGGGGATCATCCTGATCGAAGCGGATCGGCATTTCTACAAGCTCGTCAACGAGCTGGCGGAGGGCGAGCTGAACATCACCTTTTTTGACGGGGGGACCCTGGTGCCGCCTTTCGAGCTCTTCGACGCCGTTTCCAAGGGGACCGTCGAGGCCGGGGGCAACTGGCCTTCCTACTGGTCCGGCAAGGACACGGCCTTTGACCTCTTGGGCTCCTGCGCCCTGGGGCTGACCAACATCGACTACATGATCTGGTATTACCGGGGCGGCGGCTATGAGCTCTACCAGGAAGTTTTCGGGAAGTTCGGGATGGTCTTCTTCCCCGTGATGGTCACTCCCATGGAGTCGGGAATCCGGGGCCACAAGCCGGTCCGGTCCCTGGATGACTACAAGGGGCTCAAAGTCCGGATCTCCGGGCGGATGCAGGGGGAGATCATGAAACAGCTCGGCGCGGCTCAGGTCAACCTGGCCGGGGGCGAAGTTTACCAGGCCCTGGAAAAGGGGGTTATCGACGCCGGGGAGTTCGGCGCCCCGAGCATCGACTGGGGGATGGGCTTCCAGGAGGTGACCGAGTACTGGGCGGCCCCCGGCTGGCATCAACCGTCATCGGTCAACGGCGTGATGATCAACAAAAAGGCCTTCGACGCCCTGCCGAAGCGGCTCCAGACCCTCATCCGAACGGCGGCCGAGGCCACCATGTCGTGGATGTTCTCCTATCTGGAACACGAATCCTACTCCGCCACGGAGAAGTTCATCGAGTCGGGAGTGGAGGTGACCCGGCTGCCCGACGCGGACCTGGAAAAGCTACAGACCATGGCGCAGAACCTGATGGTGGAATACGCCAGGGAAAACCCCCTCTACGCCAAAGTGGCCTATTCCCAGATGAAGTTTTTGTCTGAAAGCAACAAGTGGCGGGAGGTCTCCTCACCCTACAGCTACGGCCGGAATGTGGATGTTCCGATTCTGGATACGCTAAAGGAGTTGGCGGAATAA
>CAZWGY010000570.1:0-2861 GCA_964633575.1 uncultured Desulfobacteraceae bacterium | reverse complement strand
TGGTTGAAGTCGCTGCCCAGGACGTAATAGACCACATCGAAGATCAGGCTGAACTCCCCGAAGGTCGAAAAATGAGCCCGGTCAAAGAGGGTCCCGTCGATCCCGGTGATGATGGTCCGGATCTGGTCGGGGATCTCCCTGAGCCGCTCGGCCGGGGTGTCGTAAGTGACCCCGATCTGGAAGGCCACCCGCCGGCGGAGCATCCGCTTGTAGTTCCGGACCCGGGCCCCGCAAAGATCGGTGTTCGAAAAGATCAACTGCTCGCCGCTCAGGCTCCGCAGCCGGGTGGTCTTGATCCCGATATGCTCGATGCTGCCGAGATACCCGTCGATGACGATGAAATCGCCGATCTCGAAGGGCCGGTCGAACAGGATCACGAAATAGTTGAAGAGGTCCCCGAGGATGGTCTGGGAGGCCAGGGCCACGGCCACGCCCCCGATCCCCAGTCCGGCCAGGACGCTGGAAATCCGGAACCCCAGGTTGTCCAGGAGAAAGATGACCCCGATCCCCCAGATGATCACCTTGGAGACGGGGATCAGGGCCTTGATCCGGCTCCCCTGGAAGAGATACTGCTCGCCCTCCCGAGCCCATCCCTCACGGATCAGATACTCGGCCGCCGAGGCGGCGAACCGGATGATCAGTAAAGTGACCACCGCCATTCCCAGGGCGTTCAGGGCGTGGCCGGCGGTCGGAGGCAGGGGCAGACCGCTGAGGCTCAGGTAGAAGATCCCGAAGTAGAGGAGCGGAAAAAGCGTGCCCAGGGCCTGGGTGACAAAGCTGTTGATCACCGGTGAAACATCGGCCGTCCAGTGGTCGGTCCGCCGCCGGACCAGCCGCCGGGCCGTCCCCAGAAGCGTCAGCCCCACAACGAGAATCGTCAGGGAGACGATCCCCTCCCACAAAAGGGGAAACCCGCTGGAAACGGTTTCGATGGCCCTCCCGACGGCGGTGATGACCCGGTCGATGGCGCTGGGACCGTTCAAAACTCGATGTTGCCGGGGGTCCGGGGAAAGGGAATCACGTCGCGGATGTTGGCGATCCCGGTGCAGAGCATCATCAGCCGTTCGAACCCCAGGCCGAACCCGCTGTGGGGCACGGAGCCGTACCGGCGGGAGTCGAGGTACCACCAGTAGGCCGACTCGTCGAGCCCCGCCGCCCGCATCCGGTCGGCCAGGACCGACAGCCGCTCCTCCCGCTGGCTCCCGCCGATGATCTCCCCGATGCTCGGCACGAGGACGTCCATGGCCGCGACGGTCTCGCCGTCGTCGTTGACCCGCATGTAAAATGGCTTAATGCTCGCCGGGTAGTCATGGACGATCACCGGGCCGCCGAAGTGAACCTCGGTGAGAAACCGTTCGTGCTCCGTCTGGAGATCCGCCCCGAACGCCACCGGGTAGTCGAAGCTCCGGCCCGACTTCCGGAGCAGATCCACCGCCTCGCGGTACGGGAGCCGGACAAAGGTCTGGGAGACGATGGACTCGAGGGTGGACCGGAGCGTCTTGTCCACGAACCGGGCAAAGAGGTCGAGGTCGTCCGAACAGTCCTCGATGACCGCCCTCACCAGATGGACCACCAATGCCTCGGCCAGATCCATGTTTCCGGTCAGGTCGCAAAAGGCCATCTCCGGCTCGATCATCCAGAATTCAGCGGCGTGGCGGCGGGTGTTGGAGTTTTCCGCCCGGAAGGTCGGCCCGAAGGTGTAAACATCCCCTAATGCCAGAGCCAGCATCTCGGCGGAAAGCTGGCCGGAGACGGTGAGGTTGGCCGGCTTGCCGAAAAAGTCCCGGGTGTCGTCCACCCGCCCCTCGGTCCGGGGGATGTGGTTCAGGTCGAAGGCGGTCACCCGGAACAGCTCCCCGGCCCCTTCGCAATCCGACCCGGTGAGAATCGGGGTGTGGACGTAGCGGAAGCCCCGGTCCCGGAAAAAGTCATGGACCGCCAGGGAGAGCGCCGACCGAATCCGCAGGGCCGCCCCGTATTTGTTCGTCCGGGGCCGCAGATGGGCGATGGTCCGGAGAAACTCGTCGCTATGACGCTTTTTCTGAAGGGGGTAGTCCTCGGGGGCGGCGCTGATCACGGTCACCCCTTCGGCTTTGAGCTCCCACGCCTGGCCCTTGCCGGCCGAAGCCACCAGCCGGCCGGTTACGGCCACCGCCGATCCGGTGGTCAGCCGGCGGATCTCGTCGTAGTTGTCGAGCGAGGCGTCCGCGATCACCTGGAGGTTTTTCAAACAGGAGCCGTCGTTGACCTCGATAAAGGAAAAGGTTTTCGAGTCCCGTCGGGTCCGGACCCACCCCTTGACGAGAACCTCGTCGATGGGGGCGTCCGAGTTGATCAGCCGGTCGATTTTCGTCCGTTCCATGTCACCTTCCGCGATCACGGGGCTCCGCCCCGAGCTGGTATGTTTAACCCGGCATTGATCAAAACTTGTGCCGGCCTCGCGCTTTGTTTATCCGCGGATTGCGCAGATTTTTTTGTTTTTTAATCTGCGTCAATCTGCGTAATCCGCGGATAGAATAGCTTGTCAGTTCGGTAGCTCGCATGCTCGAACGTAATAGCACAGATGTTGCCTTTTGAATCGACATCAAGGATAGTGTTTTCATCCAGGTCTTTGGATTCCGCAATGCCACTGTCGCGAAATTCAATGTACAACGTGTCAGTTTCTTCAAAGTAGCTGATTTTCATGGCTTATACCCTCTATCGAGACCTCCGAGGTTTTTTCATAGAAACATCAGGTTTCAAGTGTTCACCCGCGGGGTAGAAACCTGCGGGTATTTACACCGAAACCTCGGAGGTCTTCAATTCCCAGGGCGGACAGACGGGTCCGCCCCTACAATTGCGGGCGGGACGCCCGCGCTCCC
>CAZWGY010000569.1:0-2862 GCA_964633575.1 uncultured Desulfobacteraceae bacterium | reverse complement strand
GGGCCGTTTTCATGCAATGGCGATATCGGGGCACGGAAGTCTGCGTCCCGTGGGGGCGACCAGACAATGGCGCGGGAATTTATTCCCGCGCGGGGCTGCCCTCGTGAGCTGGAGACCTCCGAGGTTTCCAAAAAAATTTGGAAACCTCGGAGGTCTCTATCACTCAGTCCTCATCCCTGTTCATCCACGGGGGGTTGCGCCTCCATCCGGCATATAGCGGGCGGACACGCAGGTCCGCCCCTACAACCGGCGCCTCTCAGTCCTCAGCCCTATTTCCCCTCCACCATGGTTTCGTGCCAGAGGACGAAGGTGATGAGCATCCAGAGCTTGAGGCCGTGCCGGGCGCTACCCACCTCGGTCCGGTCGTAGTCGAGGAGCTTTCGGACGTAATCGACGTTGAAGTAGCCCAATTGGCGGAGCCGCCGCCTGGACAGGACCCGTTGAGCATACCGCCGCATCTCCCCCTGGAGCCAGAACCGGACCGGGACCATCATTCCCGACTTGGGCCGGTCGATGATCGGATTGGGGATCACTCCGGCCACCGCCCGTTTCAGGACCCCCTTTTCCACGTTTCCCATCAGTTTGAGCCGGGGCGGGCAGGCCATGCTGGTTTCGATGATCCGCCGGGAAAAGAGCGGGGCCAGGGCCAGAAGGCCGTTGGCGGCGGTCATTTTCTCGACCTTGACGAGGATTAGGTTGGCGCCTTTCAACCGGATGTTGGCCGACATGAGCCGGTTGAGAAAATGCCGGGGCCGGTCGGCGTGGAAAAACGGCGTCAGGATATCGACCAGGGCCGCGTCTCCCCCGGCGGCCTGGCGGACCTCGGGGACCAGGAGCTGGTCCAGGTCGGTGAAGCATTTCCGGTAAGTGTGGAGGTAGCATCGCTCCAGATAGCCGTCCGGCGGCTCCCCCGGCGGGGGGCCGTATATCCGAGCGAGCATCATCGGGATGTTCTTGGGCCCGCCGAAGCAGGGGTCGCCCCCCTCACCGTTTAAGACCACTTGGGCTTCGGCCGATGCCGCTTCGGCCATCAGGTAGTTGGGGACGGTGATGGGGTCGCCGATGGGGTCGTCGAGGCGGTAGATGATTTCTTGCATCCGGTCCAGAAACCGCCGGGGGCGGATTTCCAGCCAGGTATGATCGGTCCCGCGGCTCTCGACCATCATGCCGACGTACTCGTTTTCGTTGGCGAATTCCCGGCCGAAGTGGATCGAAAAGGTCTTCAGGCGGTGGTCCGGATACAGTTGAGCGGCGTGGGCGAGGACGGCGCTGGAGTCGATCCCGCCGGAGAGAAAGACGGCCGGCGGGTCCTTGGCCACGGCGCAAGCCTCGGCCACCGACTGATAGAGGGCCGACCGGGTCCGAGCCACGTGGTCGGCGTCGGAGATGCGGCCCTCGGGGTCGTCGTCCGCCCGGTCCTCAAAGGTGAAATAGCGGCGGGGGTGGACATCTCCATTGCGAAACTGGATCATCGAACCCGGCGCCAGCTCGTGGATCTCCTCGAAGGCGGTCCGTTCCCCGGGGATGAAGCTGAATGTGAGATACTCGGGGATCGCCCCGACCCGGAGGGTCCGCTCCACCGCCGGGTCAGCGAACAGGGCTTTGATTTCGCTGGCAAAGAGCAGCCGGTCCCGGGTCCGGGTCCAGTAGAGGACCTTGATCCCGGCCGGGTCGCGGAAGAGAAACGCCGATCGCCGCCGGACCAGGGCTCCCACGAAGGCTCCATCCAGGCGGTCGATCCCCGAGGGGCTTTCCCCCAGGGTCCGGGCGAGGTCCTCGGGCGTCGGCGGGCAGCAATCGACGACGGCATCGGCGTTGAAGATCACTCCGGCGTACCCCAGTATCGTCCGGCCTTCGCGCTCGACGGCCGCCGATGCCACCGTCGGGGCCTCATCGCGGCCGGCTCGACCCCGCCCGATCTCCGCGGTCCAGCCCGATTCGATCCCGAGCCCCACCCGCTCCCAGCCGCCCCGGCAGCGGTGGCTGAGCCGGCCGGCCATCCTCGCCAGAAGCTGAGGGTGAGGCCGGCCGACGTAGCCGAACAGGCAGCTCATGGATGCCCTCCGGTCAGCCTGTGGGGCAGGGCGAGGACCATCCGGTCAACCCCGCCCGAGGCGTTCCCCATCAGGATTTGCCTTTGAGGAGGTCGGCCAGCCCCGCAAACGGCTTGTTGTCATGGTCGCCCGCAGGCTCCGACGGCCGGGCGGACCCGTCCTCATCGTACCAGTCCGCCACCTCGTAACGATTATGCTCGTTTTCGTGGCAGTAGAGGCAGAGGAGCTCCCAGTTGCTCCCATCGGGCGGGTTATTGTCGTGGTTATGGTCCTTGTGGTGGACCGTCAGCTCCTTGAGCCGCTTTCCGGAAAACTCCCGGCCGCACCGTCCGCAGATCCAGGGAAAGAGTTTGAGAGCCCGTTCCCGGTAGGTCTTCTCCCGCTCCCGCTGAATCCGTCGGGCCTCGGCCACGGCCCCACTACCGGTCTTTCCGCTTGATGATGACATACCGTCTCTCCTTTCGAATCGACGTATCCCGGATTGCCCGCCACTCCGGCGGGTCGTAAACCCTCTCGCCCCGGAGCCGTGATTTCCACACACCTGGCACCGTGGGGGGCTTGACAATTTGCGGTGGTTATCCCCAGGCGACGACGTTTTGTCCCCCGCGGCGTCCGCCAATAGCATCAGTCATTACCAGAAATCACGCCCGGCGTCATCTCAAAGATTTGCATTGAAACGCGGTGGGAAGTGCGATAAATAGACCGTAAAGTGGATGTCGGAGCGGCATCCCTAAAACGAAAAACCGACACCGGAAGGAGTCTGAATGCTGTCCAAACGATGTGATTTCAGGGATTTTATCCAATCCCT
>CAZWGY010000568.1:0-2890 GCA_964633575.1 uncultured Desulfobacteraceae bacterium | reverse complement strand
ATCGTCACCGTCCGCCCCCGGGTGTAAAACCCGTTTTGGATCGGCATCGCCCCTCGGGGAATCCTGGAGAGGATCGACAGCTTCCGCCGCGCCGACGTGGGGTTGCTCACCACCCATTGACATCCGTAAGCGCCGCCGTACCGGAAATCCCCGTCGATCCGCTTCTCCACCTGCTCATGGCCCTCATACCGGTACCGGTCATCCGGTCGGAAATAGCTCCGGCTGACCATCACCTGGGCTGCGTCGTCCGCTTCCGGAGCGGGGGTGATCTCCTTGTGAAAGACGATCAGGGGGCTTGCCGCCGTCAGGGAAAAGCTCCGGGCATCGATGGCCGTTTCATGCTCCTCGGCTGCAAACGGCAGGTCGAGGACCGCCAGGGCCAGCATCATTTCCGCGAATGAGCCGGCCGCTTCAACAAACCGGGGCGACCGGAACGGCTGGTCCGCTGGCGCCCGGGCGAAGTCGTGCCAGAAGCCGTTAATGGTGACCAGGTCCGCCGTCTGCTCCTCGATGGGCAGATGATAGTAGTTGTTTTCCGCCCACTCCCGGGTCTTATCGAGAGCTTGGTAAAGCGGCCGGGCCGCTTCTCTTTCCGCCTGGCGGACCGGACGGAAGTCCCCTGCCCCCGCCAAGCCTTCGGCCTCCGGGGCCGGAGGCGCCGCCATCTTCGCCCGCGCCATTGAAGGAGCCGCCATTGGGACCGATTCATCCGCCATATCGAGGTCCACCGCCTCGGACAACAACGCCTCCGCCTTCATCTGGAAGGCCGCGTCCCGGGCCGCCGCCACGCCGTAGTCGTCCGGCTCCATCGCCCGTCCCTTCAGCGCCGTGTCAAAGAGTTGATTGAACGCCTCGATGTCCGGCGGCACCGTTTCATGGAGATCCCTCATGTAACGGCGCATGTCATCCGGGTCCCAGTCTCCCGCTCTGGAAAGCAGGATCTTTTCGACAACGTTGAGCCGGGAAAAGGCCCACGGTGCCAGGTATTCGGAGAGATCCGCCCCCAGGAGATAGTGGTCCATGAAGGTCTTGTCCTTTTTATGGGCCAGGTAGGGACGGACCACCCTTTCGAAAAATGGCCGGTCCTTGTGATAGAGGAAGAAGTTGAGCTCGTGGCAGGCATATTCCGAATAGGTCTTTTGCTTTTCGGATTCGTCCAGATCCGGCCACCGGACGGCGAATTGAAAGGTTTTGAGATCCTCATCGTCACTCAGGGTCGCAAGTATCCGATAGGCCGATTCCAGCGAATCGTAAATCGCCATCTCCGCCGCGGACAGGTCATCGATCTCAAAGCGCTCCCCCGTCTCCACCGCCGTCATTTGCCTGCCCTCGATGACATGCGTCTCCGGGTCGGTGTCATCGGCCATTCGGAGGTCACGGGTCTGGACCTCCCGGTCAGGCCGGTAAAGCGCCCGGTAAACCGTGCTCACCGGATCGACGGCCAGCAGATGGACCCCGGTCCCCGATCCCAGCTTTTCCGCCGGAACGGTTACCACCCCATCCGCGTCCGGGCGGAGGTTGGTCAGGACGGCCGAAGGCGCCGCCAGGAAATCGAGGTTGTCAAAAGCGCTCGCTTCAACCGGAGAGGGTGGTACCGGGGCCGACGCCGCATCCCGACGATCCGCGCCGGTCCCCTTCCGCTGAAACCGGGTGCCGGCAGCCGCGCTATCGACGTCGGTTTCGGTGGATCGGAGAGGCCAGGGATTTAACAACAGCTCGGGCCGACGGAGCATATTGCCGGGATAAATCTCGGCATAGCGCCGATCCAGAACGTACCGATACTCGTCTCCGATATCCCGGCCGATGAGATACTGAGACTCCGGGCGGGCGGGCCGGATTTGATATAGTGACGGCATCCCGGGAGTCGGAAGATGGCCAAACGGATCAAAGGCCGGCACGAACCGGGTCGCAAAGACGTGGAGCCGGGCGAATGGGCCGGCCCCCCCGAGCCGGACCTTCAATTCGTGGCCGTCTATTCTCGCATCGAGAATCTGAAGATCGGTTTCGGGATGGGTCTGGAGAACCCGGCCCTTTGAGATCACAAAGCCCTCATGACGATGTCCCTCGGTCAGGCGGATTCGGATGGTCCGACCGGCCTCGGGCATATTCAGTTCGTAATCTCCGGCCGGCAATCCGGACAACTCCAGATAGCCATCCCGCCTTCGGACCGCTTCGCTATGGTCCGCCACAAAGGTCTCGCCCCGTCGCTCCAGGAGGCTAGGGTTTTCCTCGCCGGCCATGACCGGGATTTTCAGGGGCTCCCCGACCCGCCCGGCAATCGCCGTTGGGTACCAGCACCGATCGTCACGCAACGGCCAGCTTCGGGTTTTTCCCTGACCCCGGCTCGCTTCGATGCGATCGATACCGGGCAGCGGCCCCAGCATGATCCGCCCTTCACCGTCCGTTCTGAGGGTCACCGTCACCGCTTCCCGGAAGTCGCGGTGATGGAGCTTGAAATGGACCGGCCGACCCGACCGCATCTCGCCGTTTTTCCCCCGGACTTCGATTCGATATCCGGTTTCGGACCGGCGGAGAAAGAGGTCGGCCACCTGGAGAGTCCCATCGATGCCGTTAACCGAAAATCCGACGGAATCGGACAGATCCACTTTTTCGTGCCGGCTGACCGATTCGACCCTGGCGGCCAGGGTCAGCCGCAGGCCGGCAATCTGGTCGGGCACCGGTACGGTGACGGTCGTCTCCTGGTCTTCGATAAGGGAAATGCCGGGGAATTCCCGCCGGCTCGTCACGCCCCGTCGGTCTTCCGATTCGACGATCAGGCGGACTTCTTCCAGGATTTTCGGATTGATGGGATGGTCGGCCACGAAGAGCTGAGGGCGGATCAGCACTGTGGCCTCCCGGCGCTGGAGAAGCTGCTCCCGTTCCACGTAAA
>CAZWGY010000567.1:0-2911 GCA_964633575.1 uncultured Desulfobacteraceae bacterium | reverse complement strand
CGCCGACCAGATGCTCGCCAACCACGCCGTCCTCCGGTACCTCAACGACGACCTCCGGTACCTCAACGACGACCTCTGGTTCGAGCTCCACCCGGCCGTTTACAAGATTCCCGGCGTGGTCCGGGCCATGGAAGACGGTGAAAAAACCGACGCCGAACCGGATGATGGCTGCTGACGAGCGGTACGCGGACCTGAAGGGCCGCCTGGCGGCCGAGGAAGGCATCCGCCACCTGGCCGCATCGGTGGCCCTGGCCGACCGGATGCACTTCACCGTCCTGGTCTGCGACATCCCCTTGCAGGCCGACGCGGCCCTCGAGATCCTCGAGTCCGAAGTGGCCCGGCTCAGAGCCGAGCCGGTCCAACTGGTCCGGCTCCGGCCCGAGGACCGACGGCGGACACCCGAGGGCCAGGCAGCCGCCTTCGAGCAATTGGTGGCTGAGCTCCTGGGGCCGCTTTGTGACTGGGAGCCGTCCGATGGCGAGCCCGAACCGGTCTTCGTCATCGACGCGGCCCGGGCGGGGCGGGCCGACGCCGAAACCTGGGCCGTCTTTTTCCAGCAGCTCAACGAGGTCCGAAACCTCCTCATGGACCAGCTTGCCGGGCCGCTCCTCCTGGTCCTGCCCCGGGGTTGGGACATCGAGCTCTGCTACCGGGCCCCCGATTTCTGGTCGATCCGGAGCGCCTTTGTCCGGGCATTTGCCGCTCCCGCGCCGGTGGGGACGGAAACGGCCGATTGGGAGCCGGTGCCGCCGGAGCGACGGTATTCGGAAAAGCCCGACATCGACAGGCTCCGGGCCCGCCTAGCCGATGCCCGGAGCCGGTACCGCGACCGCCCGGATGACCCCTCGGCGGCCCGAGCCCTGGCCATTCTCCTGGAACGGTTGGGGGACTACGAGATGGACTGGGGGCGGCTGGCGGACGCGGCATCCGCTTATGGGGAGAGCCTGGAGGTGAGGCGGGCGCTGCTGTCCACTGATCCAACCCGTGAAGAATGGCGCCGGGATCTAACGATCAGCCTCCATCGGGTCGGTGAGGTCAGCCATGCACTCGGTGATCTGGCCGGGGCACTGCCGGCTTTCGAGGAAAAGCTGTCAGTCCTGCGGGATATGTTGAGCAATGACCCGGATCAGCCGGAGTGGCGTCATGACCTGGCCAATGGCCTGAAAAGGCTTGGCGACGTCCACCGGGACAGAGGTGACCTGACTTCCGCCATGGCCGCCTATAACGAATTTCTGTCGATCATGAGGACCCTGCTGGCCGCCGACCCGGAGCGGCCGGAGTGGCGCAGGGACCTCTCGGTCAGCTTGGAAAAGGTCGGCGACGTCCACCGTGCTCGGGGGGACCTCGCCGCCGCCCTGGAGGCCTACGAGGAAGGCCTGGAAGTCATGCGGGCCCTCCTGGCCGCCGACCCGGACCGGCCGGAGTGGAGACGGGACCTCTCGCTCAGCTTGGATCGGGGCGGCGACGTCCACAGAGCAAGGGGGGACCTATCCGCCGCATTGGCGGCCTACGAGGAAGGCCTGGAAGCCATGCGGGCCCTCCTGACGGCCGACCCGGAGCGGCCGGAGTGGCGCAGGGACCTCTCGGTCAGCCTGATAAAGGTCGGCGACGTCCAAAAAGCCCGAGGGAACCTCGCCGCCGCCCTGGCGGCCTACGAGGAATGCCTGGAAGGAACGCGAGCCCTGCTGGCCGCCGACCCGGAGCGGCCGGAGTGGCGCAGGGACCTCTCGGTCAGCCTGGAGCGGATCGGCGACGTCCACAGAGCAAGGGGGGACCTCACCGCCTCGCTCGCGGCCTACGAGGAATGCCTGGAAGTAACGCGAGCCCTGCTGGCCGCCGACCCGGAGCGGCCGGAGTGGCGCAGGGACCTCTCGGTCAGCCTGGATCGGGTCGGCGACGCCCAAGAAGCAAGGGGGGACCTCGCCGCCGCCCTGGCGGCATACGAGGAAGGCCTGGAAGTCAGGCGAGCGCTCCTTTCGGCCGACCCGGACCGGCCGGAGTGGCGGTATGACATCGCGGTGTCATATAACAGGCTTTATTTAGTTGTCCGGAACGACGATCCAACTAAAGCGGCTCAATATCTCGACAAGGCCATCGCCGAGCTGACCCCGCTGGTTGAAAACCATCCCGATGTGCCAAAATGGAAAGAAGCCTTGGAGACTTGCAAATCGCTAAGGGCCACGATCGAGTCGCCATCAAAAAGCTCCGAACCCGACACCTGATCCGCCCCCAATCCCCATGAACATCCCGACCCCCCGCCAATGCGACGACCTCATCCGTGAGATGGAGATGCTTGACCACATCGTGGCCCATTCGATGCTGGTTTGCCAGGTGGCCCTCCTGATCACCGACCGGCTCAACGCCGCCGACGCCGGCCTCCACCGGGATCTGGTCCGGGCGTCGGCCACCCTTCACGACATCACCAAAACCCGGAGCTTCGCCACCAGGGAAAACCACGCCGAGACCGGCGAAGCCGTTTTACGGGAGCTGGGCTATCCCGAAGTCGGCGACGTGGTGGGCCAGCACGTCCGGCTGAAGGACTTTTACCCCAATGGCCCCTGCACCGAGGCGGAGGTGGTCAACTACGCGGACAAGCGGGTGCTCCACGACCAGGTGGCAACCCTGGACGACCGGATGGCCTATATTCTGGATCGGTATGGCGGGAGCCCCGGCCGGCGGGACCGAATTCGGCTGATGTGGCGGGAGGCGGAAGGGATCGAGGCGAAGCTCTTTCAATGTATCCCCTTCTCCCCCGATGACCTGGCGGGCCGGCTGGTCCATCGAGAGGGCCGGGGTTTTTGAAACCTCGGAGGTCTCTATCGGCGCCTGGGAGCGAGTGCGTCCCGCCCATAAGTCGTAGGGGCGGACCCGCGTGTCCGCCCATGTTATGCCGGCACCCTCACGAGGGCAG
>CAZWGY010000566.1:0-2937 GCA_964633575.1 uncultured Desulfobacteraceae bacterium | reverse complement strand
GGGGGTTGCCCCTACAATTGGCGCGACCCGTAGGGGCAGGCCCCCGTGCCTGCCCTGTCCTTACAACCGGCGCCCTCAGTCCTCGTTAAAAATATTGGTGGTTAAAAATCAGGATGGACACTGCCGCGGCGGGGAGCAGGGTTGCCGGGGGCTTTCATCCCCGGCAACCGGGGGTTTGTTGGGGTGGTCGAGGAGCGGCTTACAGCGACGGCTCTTTCGGCTCGTCGTCATCCGCCGGGGGTTCGTCTTCCTCGGGCGGCAGGGGAGCCTGGAGCTCCGGCTCCTCGGGGGTGATCTTGAAATCGCCCGTGCCCTCCGCTTCGGGGATCACCTCCTCCCAGCTCATCTCGATTTCGAGCTTCTGCTTGCCCTTCTTTTCAGCGGCCTTCATGCTCATCTCGATCTGGCCGGCCGGGGTGAGGGTAACGAACTCCTCGCCGTTTTGAACGCATACCGTGCCCTGCCGGAAACTCTCCACGAAGTCGGACAGGATCCCGACCATCGCCTCCGCCGTCATCTTCCGTTTGATTTTGACCTCACTTTTTTTCATTCGATACCTCCGCTTTCAATTGGGTGGGGGGTGTGGGCTCGGCCGACGGGACATCCCCGTCCGCCGAGCGGTCGGAAGCCGGCGCCGTGGTTGATTCGACATCCGGCTTCCGTCGTCGCTTCATTTCGCTGATCTTCTTTTCCGCCTTTTTCAGAAACTTTTCCAGAGCCTTGTCGATGGCGCCGTCAACATCGAGCTTTTTGCCCAGACCCCGGGCTTCCTCCTTGGCGGTTTCCAGCCGGCGGGCCAGGTCTAGGCGGACATTGAAAATCACCCGCTTGGTTTCCGGCTCTTCCTTGAACACACTCATTGCTTACCCGTTCATCATCAGTTATCATTTCTGTACAAATTTTGTACAAAATCTGTAAAGTATTATGCACGACAAGAAGGCGGGTGTCAAGTACAAAATGACGGGGTAGTGGACAGGATTGCCGGAATATGGTATAGACGGGAGAACTTTTTTTGGGGAGAGCGACCCATGACCGATTACATGCGGAAAACCAAACAGGAGCTGGTGACGGTCATCCGTGACCTGGAACGGTATCAGGAGGAAAATGACCGGATTCGTGAGGAAAACAAGGATCTCATGGCCGAGGCCGAGCGGCTCCGGGGGGAGCTCGCCCGGATCGAGGCGGCTCTGGCGGCCGCCCGGGCCGAAGCCGACCGGATGGAAACGGAATCCCGGACCGTTCAGGCGGAAAACCAGCGCCTCACCGATGAACTCGCCGAACTCCGCGACGAGCTCGCCGAGACCGAAAAGCGGCTGAAGGAGAAGGCCGACCATTACAGCACCGGTTACGAGCTGTTCAAAAGCTTTGTGGATGAGGGGGACCAGGCCATCGTCCTCATCGACGCATCCTACACCATCCGCTACGTCAACCGGGCCGCGGCCTCTCATTTCGTCCTTCCCAGCCCTTACGCCATTGTGGGCCGGCGGGTCTTCGACTTCCTTTCCTACAAGGACGCCGCCCGCCTCAAGGAGAAGATCGACGCCGCCTTTCTCCAGGGCACCCTCGAAAAAGCCAAGGATCTCCACTTTCAGAACCTCAAGGGCGCCCACTTCAAGATCCGGATGCGCCTTTCCCGGGTCCGCTACGAGGACCGCCCCTGCATCAGGATGGACATCCGCTGACCTCCATGGACCTGGATTTCTCGTGGAGCGCGGTTCTCCGGCCGGGGCTCGGGGAGCCGTACTTCACGGTGAAACCCCTGCCGTCCTTTGAAGCCGGGAAATCCGGTTTTTCCCTTATCAATGCCTATTGGCTCGCCGAACTCTCCCGGCTGATCTACCGGCCCGATGCCGATGAGTTGGGCTCGGAGGTCCCGGTGCCGACCCGGACCGATATCCTGGGGCGGGTCGGCCTCGAAGAGCGGGTCCGGGTCTGCCGGGGCACCAATTACGGCGCGGTGGTGGAGACCGGGGCCGGGGCGGCGGGCGGGTTTGCCGCGGTGGTCTTCCGGGGAACCTCCGGGTTCGAAGGCTGGTTTTCCAACCTGAAGGTCATCCAGACCGCCTGGCCGGGCGGCGGGTCGGTCCACGCCGGATTCCTCGATGATTTTCTCTCCCTCTGGGACGCCCTGCTGCCCCATGCCGACGGGACCGGACGTCCCCTCTATTACGCCGGCCACAGCCTGGGCGGAGCCCTGGCGGTTCTGGCCGCCGCGGCCCGTCCGGCCACCGCCGCCTACACCTTCGGAGCCCCGAGGGTCGGTGATCCGGACTTTACCCGGAGATTGAAAGGGACCGCGATTCATCGGCTGGTCAACGGCCGGGATCTGGTCCCGACGGTCCCCCCGTCCCGGATACCGTTTCACTTCACTCACGGGATGCCGGCGGTGGAGGTCAGGGGCGATGATCGGCCGGATGCGGCCCCGGCGCTCCGCCGCCTCGCCGGCCCGCCCGATTTCCTCTCCGATCATGCCCCGGTCAATTACGTGGCCCGGCTGGCCCGACGGCTCAAAAGGTATCAGACACACGGCCGCTCCGGTTGACTTCACCGTCCAATTGGCCTATAAATCCGACCCAATGGCCAAGGCGCCGCAACCCCATCCCCGAAAGGACATCAAATGCCGTACAACCTGACCGTGGAAACGGAGCCCGAGGCAAAGGTGGCCCGCCTGACCCTCACCGACGACGCCGGCGTCCAGAAGGGCGCCAACCTCGTCCGGATGGCCGAGCACCCGCTGTCCCTCTGGGAAGGGCTCTTTGACACCCGGCGACACGTGGACCGGTTCGCCTTTTCCACGCGGGACGACGAGGACCAGGAGATCACCGACGAGCGGATTCTCTTCGGCGTGGACCGGAACGGATTGCAAGCCGAGATGGACCGGCTGGTGGCCGGGGCGCGGGAGGAGGTGGAAGGCGGCGGTGATGATGTCCCCCCGGT